>NZ_CP188819.1:3547500-3707084 GCF_051550205.1 Sporosarcina sp. FA9 | reverse complement strand
TTTATAAGAATCGTATTTCAGTTTCTTACGTATTAGCGTTGCTGTTATCTCGACTGCAACTCTTATATCATAACAAATCGCGTACACCTTGTCAACAACAAGTTTTAACTTTTTATTTAAGTTGTTATTCATCGTTTGTTTTGGTGTCCTTCGCAACGTTTTTAACTATAACAACTTATAATACATAATGCAACACTTATTTTTAAATAAGTTCCTATCTCTTTATATAAAAGAAGAGAACCGCTATACATAGCCATTTGCAACTGCTCGTATAGCGGTTACTTCTATTAGTCTTTCGGTCGCATTTGTGGAAACAGTAGGATATCTCGAATTGATTGCGCGTTAGTTAAAAGCATAACAAGACGATCAATTCCAATTCCAAGGCCTCCAGTAGGTGGTAATCCATACTCTAGTGCTTCAATAAAATCATTATCCATATCATGTGCTTCATCATTTCCTTGTTCTTTTTCAACAAGTTGCGCTTCAAAACGTTCACGCTGATCAATTGGATCATTAAGTTCAGTAAATGCATTGGCGTGTTCACGACGTACAATGAATAGTTCAAAGCGGTCTGTGAAACGACCGTCTTCTGGATTCTTTTTCGCTAATGGTGAGATTTCTACCGGATGTCCAAAGATGAATGTAGGTTGTACAAGCTCTTCTTCTACCTTCTGTTCAAAGAATTCATTCAGCACATGTCCAGCTTCCATCATTGGTGTTACTTCTATATGATGTTCTTTTGCAAGAGCGTGCGCTTCTTCCTTCGTCATCTCTTTCCAGAAATCGACTCCAGTGTACTCTTTTACTGCATCAACCATATGCAGACGTTTCCAACCCGGTGCTAAATCAATCACATCTTCACCATAAGTAACTTGCATTGTTCCAAGTACATCCTGTGCAATATGGGCCACCAGATTTTCAGTTAGCTTCATAATATCGTTGTAATCTGCATATGCCTCATACAACTCAATCATCGTAAATTCTGGATTATGACGCGTTGATGTTCCTTCGTTACGGAATACACGGCCAATTTCATAGACTTTCTCAAGCCCCCCAACAATTAAACGTTTCAAATGAAGTTCGATCGCAATTCGTAAATAGAGTTCCATATCTAATGCATTATGATGCGTAGTGAATGGACGTGCAGAAGCACCACCCGCAATTGAGTGCAGCATCGGTGTTTCAACTTCAAGAAATCCTTGGTCATCAAGATATCGACGCATCGATTGTATAATCTTACTTCTCAAAACAAACGTTTCTTTGCTTCCGTCTGTTGTTATCAAGTCTAGATAACGTTGGCGATAGCGTTGTTCGATATCTTTTAGGCCATGAAACTTTTCTGGGAGCGGACGAAGTGCTTTTGTAAGGAAAGTGAAGCCATCTACCTTAACGGATAATTCACCAACATTTGTTTTAAATACCGTTCCAGAAATTCCGACGATATCACCTAAATCCGCGCTCGTAAACAACTGATAAGATTCCTCGCCAATCGCATCTTTTCGTATGTAAATTTGGATTTGGCCCTCGAAGTCTTGAATATGAGCAAAACCGGCTTTTCCTTTTCCGCGCTTAGTCATTATTCGCCCAGCAATAGTCACTTTATGTTCAGTTTCTTCGAGCTCTTCTTTCGTGAACTCTTCATACTTCTTATGAATTTCACCAGAAAGATGCGTGCGTTCAAATCTCGAACCGAATGGATCTATTCCACTCTCCCTGATATCTAACATTTTTTGACGTCTTACTAGTAATTGATCGTTTAATTCCTCAAGATTAGACATTACATACACTCCTTCTTAAATTAAAAATCCATTTATTTTTATACATCTTCCTATTGTACACAATTTATAGTAACCAGACACACTTTCCACGTTATTTCCAGACGAAAAAGCTACAACGTCAAGCCGGACAGGTACAATCAAATCCCATTAAACAGAACCAAGAAATTGCAAGACCCCGTCACTCTTTTTCCAAAGTACAACGCCTGCATCAGAAACAGCTTCCTCTTTTGAAAACAATCTTCCAGTTGCCGGATGGGCAATTGTGGAGTCAATCTCCAGTAAAGGAATTAGAACGAATGCCCGCTCGCACATACGCGGATGCGGCACAATCAAGTTCTCCGTTGCAATAGTTTCGTTATTGTAGAGCAGTATATCAAGGTCGACAGTACGCGGACCCCATCGTATATCCCGTACTCTTCCCAATTCCCCTTCAATGTGCTGACAAATAGCTAGGAGGCTTTGTGCATCCAATGAAGTTTCAACATGAATGACAATATTAAGAAATTCCGCCTGTTCTGTATAGCCAACAGGCGCCGTTTCATAAACCGAAGAGACCGATAAGACGCTAATCTCTTCATGTGTATGAATAGCCTGTGCCGCTTCTACTATATAGTAGAGCCTGTCTTCAATGTTCGACCCAATCGAGATGAAGGCAAGATTCACTCGAAGCGCCCCCTTGTAATATCAACAGAAACCGATGCATAATGACCTGGTATCGGAGGGTCTGGTTTCACAAGCACTACACGTATACCCGATACCTTTTCCGGATAGCTCTCAAGGATTCCGCTCGCAATAATTTCTGCAGCAGTTTCGATTAATTTAACAGGTTCACCCTCAATGACCATTTTACAAAGATCATATACCTCTGCATAGTTGACTGTTTTTTCAAGATCATCCGTTAAACCCGCATCTTCTAAACTTACCGCAAGTGATACAGTTACTCGAAACCTTTGACCTAATTTCTTTTCTTCTGGTAGCACTCCGTGGTAACCATAAAACTCCATATCATTTAAATGTATATAATCCAAGTTGCACACTCCTATTCTTCATATGTAGACTTTCCAGTCAATACATCCATCATTTTCGAAATCCTAACAATCTCTTTCACGTCATGAACTCTCATTATATGACTTCCATGTTCGATACCATAACAAACCGTTGCACCCGTTCCTTCAAGTCGCTCATTTACCGGGAGCCCTAGAACATTGCCAATCACTGATTTTCGTGATGTTCCGAGGAGAACCGGATACCCTAATTGCGAGATTTCACCAAGTCCCTGCATTACTTGAATGTTTTGCTTTGTGTTTTTTGCAAAACCGACTCCTGGATCAAGCCAAATATTATCGTTTGAAACTCCTGCTTTTTTTGCGGTGTCAATACTCTCTGTCAAATCTTTTAGAACTTCATTCATGAAAGACCCTTCATAAACAGCCTTTTCTCTATTATGCATTAGTATTATCGGCACGTTGTATTTTGCCGCTATATATGAAATTTCAGGATCACGTTTTGCACCCCAGACGTCATTAATGATATGTGCGCCAGCTTTAATTGCCGCTTCTGCCACATCAGACTTATACGTGTCAATTGAAACGGCGCATCCTAAGTCTTTCGTTAATGCCTCAATAATCGGAACAATTCGCTCAAGCTCTTCTTCTATCGAAACCGGTGTATGACCAGGTCTCGTAGATTCACCACCGACATCGATAATCTTGGCCCCATCGCGAATCATTTCTCTTGCATGTTGAAGTGCCATCTCAATTCTCGCATATTTGCCGCCATCTGAAAATGAATCCGGCGTCACATTCAAAATACCCATAATGACTGTTTCTTTTCGGAAATCCATTGACGTCTTTCCGAATTGATAAACGTCCTTTGCAAACGTCAATTTCATTTAGAGTTACCTTCTTTCATAGCAATTATTGCTTCTACATATAAATCATGTAGTTTTTTATAATAAATCCCTGAAACACCGGGAAACTCTTTATGTTCTAAATGCTTGATCGGTACAAGTTCTTGGACCGCGTTTGTCACAAAAAGCTCATCCGCATTTTCTGCTTCCTCTTTTTTAAAAAAGCCTTCTTTTACATCCATTCCCATCGACTGCGCAAGGTTCATCACAAGGGCGCGAGTAGTGCCCGGAAGAATACCCGTTTCGATATCGGGCGTAAATAGAACATTATCTTTTACCCAGAAGATGTTGGAAGTAATTCCTTCGGCAACATCCCCCGTGTCTGTCACAAAAAAACCTTCAAGCTTTTTTAATGATGTAAGTTCAAGCCGTCCACGAACATTATTTAAATAGTTATGAGATTTATGACGAACAACACTTTCTGGTTTGTTGCGTGTAGTTTCAAGCCAAACAGCGTCTTTTTCCTCGCCGCGTACCGAGGACGGCAAAACTTTTCTAAATAGAATTACATTGGGCTTACGGTAAGAAGAAGGTGCAAGACCAATATCATGGACACCCGCCGACACATTCAATCTGAAGTAGCCATCTTCTCCACCCGATAATTCATCCAATTCGCGTACAGCAATTAGTATTTCATCCTCAGTATACGGCATCGCAATACGATACTCTGTGAGCGCTTCGTTCAGTCTGTCCATATGTTCTTTAAATAATAAAACATTCCCATCGTATGTACGAAACGTTTCAAAAAACCCAGCTCCATATAAAAATCCGTGATCGAACGGAGAAATCTTCAATTCTTCTGCCGGAATAAACTCGTTGTTCATCCAACACCACATATTATCTCCTCGCCCTTTCTTCTGCCATTTCCTTCGCTTGCCAAAGCGCCGTTGCTTTGTTAAGAGATTCTATATACTCTGCTGTAGGATCTGAATCCGCGACAAGTCCTGCACCCGCTTGAATATAAACCTGTCCATTTTGAATATACGCTGTTCGAATAACAACGCTAAGTTCAAAGTCATCGTTAAAACCAAACCAACCAATCGCTCCTGTATACAAGCCCCTACGCTCAGGTTCAAGTTCTTCAATAATTTCCATCGTTCGAAGTTTTGGTGCACCTGTAATGGTCCCACCCGGAAAAACCCCTCGAACAATTTCAGCATTGGAAATCCCATCAACGGCTGTTCCCCGTACATTTGAAACGAGATGCATCACATGTGAGTATTTCTCAACAATCATAAATTCATTTATTTCCACCGTACCTGGTTTACAAATACGACCTAAGTCTTCACATTCTAGATCGACCAGCATTATATGTTCGCTCTTTTCCTTTTCATTCGACAGTAGATCTGCCTCAAAATCTGAATCCGAAAGTGCGTCCATTCCTCTAGGTCTTGTTCCTCCGATTGGACGTGTACTCAGTTCGCTTCCGCGTTTTTTCAGAAGCAATTCAGGGGAACCTGAAACAACATTGAAATTCTTCGATCCAATCGACGCCATATAAGGTGATGGATTGAATGAGCGAAGCGCTTCATACACATCAAGCGGGCTTGCTGTAAGCGGTTTTGATTGTCGAACAGATAGATTTACTTGCACAACTTCATCTTCGGCAATATAACTTTGTACGTCACGTACCATCTTTTCAAATTCCGCTCCCGTAACAGAGACTTCTAGGTCGGCATCATTATCCGAAAGGATCGTTGCCTTACTTGATGTAAATAAACGTTTTTCAAGACCAGATACCGCTGCATTCATCCATTCAATTTTCATTTGCTCAGGACTTTGTCCACTTCCTGTCAATGTTACAAAATAAGCTGTCTCCGTTTCCAAATCAAGCACTGCCCATTGATCAAATAAATAAAAGAATAAATCCGGTGTATGTAAATCATCTATCGTCTCCGAAGGAAGGTTTTCATATCTTCTTACATAGTCATAACTGATAAAACCAGCGACTCCTCCTTGGAACTCAGGTAGTTCGGAGATAGAAGCAATTTCATATGTACGAACGAATTCAGTTAACAAATCGAGTGGTTCACCTTGTCGTATTTCTTCCGTTCCATTTCGCCAGGAAATTTGCAGTTCATTTTCATTCGTTGACTGAAGAACTGCAAGTGGATTGATTCCTGCAATACACAACTTACCAGCCCGGCCACTTTCCAAAAGAATATGACTGTCATCCTGTTGAGCCAATTCCTTATAAGCATAAAAGAATTCTTCCCTAGTCAAGTTTCCGGTGCAATACAACAGTTCTTTATCTTCCATATTCGCATCCCCCATGTTTCTCTTGATAACTACATATTACATTGAATTTATTGTTTTGTACCATTATAGACGAGAAAAAAAGAAGGGATATGTTCATCCCTTCCTCTGCATATTACTCTTCTTCAATATTATACAGCGGAGTGCTTAAATAACGTTCACCATTCGAAGGAAGAATCGCAACAACTTTCTTTCCTTTACCAAGTCTCTTAGCTACTTGTATAGCAGCAAAAATTGCAGCTCCCGACGAAACACCGCCCAAAATTCCCTCCTCACGTGCAGCACGTCTTGCCGTATCGTACGACTCATCGTTCGATACTTGTATAATTTCATCGTATATATGTGTGTCGAGAACTTCTGGAATAAATCCAGCGCCGATACCTTGAATTTTATGCGGACCTGGCTTCTCACCTGAAAGTACGGCAGAGTCCGTTGGTTCAACCGCAATAATCTTCACGTCTGGAAAACGCTCTTTCAAGACACTACCGACACCTGTAATCGTACCACCTGTACCGACACCAGAAACGAATGCATCTACACGGTCCATCGCATCCGCAATTTCAGGTCCCGTAGTTAAACGATGTATTTCAGGATTGGCGGCATTATTAAACTGCTGAGGCATGAACCAACCATTTTCTTCCGCAAGTTGACCAGCCTTCGCTATTGCCCCTTTCATTCCGTCAGCTCCTGGTGTTAGAACAAGGTCAGCGCCATATGCACGTAATAAAGTACGTCTTTCGATACTCATTGTATCTGGCATTACCAACACAGATTTATATCCTTTTGCCGCGGCAATCATTGCAAGACCAATTCCAGTATTGCCACTCGTTGGTTCGATAATAGTACTTCCTTGAACTAGGTCACCAGACTTCTCAGCTGCTTCAATCATCGCAAGAGCGATTCGATCCTTAACACTAGAGCCCGGATTAAAATACTCTAATTTCAAATAAACTTCTGCATCTTCCGCACCCGTCATTCGATTCAATTTAACAATTGGTGTACGACCAACAAGATCCGCAATTGAGTTTCCTACTAGATTCATACTATCCTCTCCCAATCCCTACTATTTTGATATGCTTTATTGTATTAATCCTACTATCTTTCTGTGCTTCTTGTCAACATTAAACTTCTACCCTAATTTATGCGTACTTATTCTTTATTACATAGAAAAAACCGCTCATTAACGACCTAAGTCGAATCTGAACGGTCTTGATTTATTCTCCGTAAAACCACTTTGCATCGAACTCTTTCCAAAATGCTTCTGGGCTGACGGACTCTGTGAGTTGTTCAAGTGCCAATTGGCGCCTAATATACTCTTTTACCTCTTTAAACTTAAACGATTCTCCGTTAATAATTTCACTAACTTTTATGATAGCAAATGTGCCATCACTCAAAGGTACGACTTCACTTAACGAATCTTGCTTCATTTTCTCCGTTGCTGCAATAATTTCTTTATCAATATTTTTGTTCGAATTATTCACATAGCCGATGTCACCACCTAGACTAGCTGAAACAAGATCTATCGAACTTTCTTTTGCAAGCACTTCAAAACTTGAGCCCTTGGACAATTCATCCAATGCTTGCTGCGCTTTATCTTTTGAAGGAAGAACAATGATTGCCGTACGATATGCTGTTTGTATATTATAGAGCGAAGTGTTTTCTTCGTAGTTCGTTTTAATCAATTCGTCTTTAATGACGATATCCTTTGTTAAAACTTTTTCAAGTATTAAATTGGAGCGAATCTTTTGTAGCGCAAGCTCTTCTTCCAACCCAGTATAGGATTGGCCGTCAACGGAACGAATTAGCGCAAGTTCAAGATTAATTTCTTCGTTGGATACGTCAATTTTAAACTTCTTGGCTGCAGCTTCCATTACTTTATCATTGACTAGACCGAGAAGTGTTTCACGGCCGACATCCTTCTCCATAGCTGTCATCCATTCTTCTCGGGTAATTGAATCACCCGATACCGAAGCAACCTCTTCATCCACAGAAAGTGATTTGTCCGGAATTAACCAACCAATAAACCAGAAAACATTGGCAAGTAAAAGAAGTCCAATCAAAATAAGAAGCGGTTTTGTTTTCAACTTGCGTTGCTGTATGTTTTCCCTATTAGGACTGCGTTCGTATTTCATCTATGAAACCTTCAAGTTCGTTTTTAGGATACACATAAGTCTCAAGACAGAAATGACAATTTGCTTCAGCTTTGCCATCTTCTTCAATCATTTCTTTAATTTCATGTTCTCCCAAACCAATAATTGCGTTACCAAAACGTTCTTTAGAGCAATTGCAATTAAACGAAATATCCATACGATTAAGAACTTCAACATTTCCCGCACCCAAAATTTCGTCTAGAATTTCTTCTGGTGATAATCCTTCAGCGATCATTCTAGAGATTGGCGCCATTTTTGAAATTCGAGATTCCAACATACTAATTGTTTCGTCCGTTGCACCGGGCATTACTTGAATAATAAAACCACCCGCGGCCGCAACCGAATTATCGGGATTGACAAGAACACCGAGTCCTACAGCAGAAGGGACTTGTTCCGATACAACAAAGTACTCTGTAAAGTCTTCAGCAATTTCACCAGAAACAAGAGACACTTGCCCCGAGAAAAAATCACGCAAACCTAGATCTTTTACAACCGTAAGTGTACCGCTCGTTCCAACAGCACGTTTAACGTCAAGTTTCCCCACTTCATTTAAATCAAAATGAACTTGTGGGTTTGTTACATATCCGCGTACTTCACCGTTCGCATTTGCGTCGATAATCATAGAGCCCAGTGGACCATCGCCTTCTACTTTTACAGTTATTTTGTCTTCGCCTTTCATCATAGCGCCCATCATCACAGTTGCTGTCACCGCTCTTCCAAGAGCCGCTGTTGCCGTTGGCCAAGTGCCGTGCCTTCGTTGTGCTTCCGATACAGTCTCAGTTGAGCGAATTCCATATGCTCGAATCGTGCCGTCGAATGCAAGTGCCTTTATTAAATAGTCAGTCATTCCTTCTTCTCCTTTTAAGGGGTTGTACCTTATATATTTCTCTCATAAATTAAATTCAAACCTTTTAGTGTAAGAAAGTTGTCTACATAGTCTATTACTGTTGTTTCACTGGCAATAAGATCTGCAAGGCCGCCTGTAGCAATAACAGTAGGTTCCTCTTCGCTTTGTGCTTTCATACGGGCCACTATTCCTTCAACTTGTCCTACATAGCCGTAAATAATCCCCGCTTGCATTGCAGCTACAGTATTCTTCCCAATAACACTTTCAGGCCGAGCAAGTTCAATGCGTGGTAGTTTGGATGCTCGGTCAAATAAAGCCTCCATCGATATTCCAATTCCGGGCGCAATTGCTCCACCCATGTATTCACCCTTGCCAGTTACATAACAATATGTGGTTGCCGTGCCAAAGTCGACTATTATTAGTGGACTTTGGTATTCGTGGATTGCAGCAACCGCGTTAACAATACGATCTGCACCCACTTCTCGAGGGTTTTCATATCTAATATTCAAACCTGTTTTTATTCCAGGCCCTACAATAAGTGGTTTTTGATTAAAATATTTTCTACACATTTGCTCCAAAGGAAACATAACGGGTGGTACAACGGATGATATAATGATGCCGTTCACATCATCGAAAGTTAAACCTACGTGCGCAAAGAATGATTTCACTTGCATCGCATACTCGTCTTCCGTTTTATGCCGATACGTTTCCATGCGCCAATGATGCTTTAATTGACCCTTCTCGTATACACCTAAAACGATGTTTGTATTTCCAGTATCCATCACTAATATCATTTATAACTACCTCGCTAACTTTGACATTTTCCAACATATCATACCACAAAAAGATAAAGAAAAAGAACCGTCTGCTCGAAAGAAACAGACGGTTCTATCATTAATTAATCTTTACGTTCTTCTTGAATCGAATTCGGTCGAGGTGTCGGTCCAGACTTCTTCGGCAAATCGCCAATTGAAGGGTCTGAAGGTGCACCTGTAACATCAGGAATCTTAAACCCATTTTCTTCTGTAGCGTCTTCCTTTTTATCAAGATTTACAGATATATTATTTGTATCGTCGCTGTTATTATCATACGAACGTTCAGGCAATATACCATGATCTTTCAAATGATTGATTTGTTCAGCGTCGAGCGTTTCAACTTCTAGAAGTGTCGTCGCAATCAAGTTTAGAAGTTCTCTATTTTCTGTAAGAATTTTGTGTGTTCGAGCGTACTGCTCTTTAATGATACGTTGCATTTCTGAATCAATTTCATAAGCAATCGTCTCAGAATAGTTTTGCTCTGAATTGAAGTCTCTGCCAAGGAACACTTGCCCTTGAGATTGACCAAACTGTAACGGACCGAGCTTATCACTCATTCCATACTCCGTTACCATAGAACGGGCAATACCAGTTGCACGTTGGAAGTCGTTATGTGCACCAGTAGAAACTTCACCAAGAGCAATCTCTTCAGCAACACGTCCTCCAAGGAGTCCGGAAATCTTATCAAGAAGTTCTGGCTTAGTCATAAAGTATCGATCTTCTTTTGGAAGCATAACAGCATAACCGCCTGCTTGACCACGAGGAACAATTGTTACTTTATGAACGATGTCTGCTTCATCAAGCACCAAACCAATAACAACATGACCCGCTTCATGGAATGCAACAATATTTCTTTCTTTCACGGAAATTACTCGACTTGTCTTAGCAGGGCCCGCAATTACACGGTCCGTTGCTTCATCAATATCAGACATATCTATTTTTAATTTGTTACGTCGCGCGGCTACAAGAGCTGATTCGTTCAATAAGTTCTCAAGTTCAGCACCCGAAAATCCAGGAGTACGCTGTGCAAGCGCCTTTAAATTTACAGAGTCGTCAAAAGGCTTATTACGTGCATGTACTTTAAGTACCGCTTCTCTACCTTTTACATCTGGTCTGCCGACTGTAATTTGACGGTCAAAACGACCAGGGCGAAGAAGTGCTGGGTCAAGAATATCTGGTCGGTTCGTGGCAGCAATAATAATTACGCCTTCGTTTTCACCGAAACCATCCATTTCAACAAGAAGTTGGTTAAGCGTTTGTTCACGCTCATCGTGACCGCCACCAAGACCTGCCCCACGTTGACGACCAACTGCGTCGATTTCATCAATAAAGATAATACAAGGTGCATTCTTTTTCGCGTTTTCGAACAAGTCGCGAACACGAGATGCTCCAACCCCAACAAACATTTCCACAAAATCCGATCCAGAAATTGAGAAGAATGGTACGCCAGCTTCACCCGCAACGGCACGTGCAAGTAATGTTTTACCTGTACCAGGAGGTCCGACTAGAAGAATACCTTGTGGAATACGTGCTCCTACTTCAACATATTTACGTGAATCTTTCAGAAAGTCTACAACCTCAACGAGTTCGGCTTTTTCTTCATCCGCTCCCGCGACATCGTCAAAACTAACTTTCTTTCTATCATCAGTGTGAAGCTTCGCTTTACTTTTACCGAAGTTCATAACCTTACCACCGCCGCCACCTTGCGACTGGTTAAGTAGGAAGAAAAACAAAATGAAGATGATTATAAAAGGGACAAGTCCTGTGAAAAAGGATACAAGAGCACTTGGTTTAGGAGCCTTTTCATATTTCATTTTCGTTTTAGTTTCGATATAGTTTAAAAGTGTTTCGTTATTTTGAGGAATATTGGTAACATACGTTTCGCCTTCCTCATAGCCTTTCATTTCACCTCTTACTTCATAAACAAGCTGGTCTGGCTGTAACGTTGCATTGGTAACATTTCCTTCTTCCAATGCAGTTTTAAACTCAGCATAAGTAATTGGCTTTGTCTTTGAGTCTGTGTTGTTTAGTGAACCAAAAATCCCTACAATTGCTAGAAATATTAGTCCGTATAATAAAAAGTATCGAAGTATTCGATTCATCCAAGAGCCTCCTCATATCATTAAACAGAAAACTATTTTAAATCTTATCATAGATAAGTTTCAACCTACAATAAAAATGCCTTGTCGGAAAGAGCTTTCTACCAACCGGGTTAAAGGGTGATCGGAAAGCTATTAAAAAGAGTAAATTTCCTTTTTAAGTACACCGATATAAGGTAAGTTTCTGTATTTCTCTGCGTAATCTAGTCCATACCCGACGACAAATGCATCCGGTACGACAAAACCGATGTAATCTGCCTTCAAATCAACTTTCCGGCCTGTCGGCTTATCAAGGAGAGTTACAATTTTGATGGAATTTGCTTTTCGGTATTTCATTAAGTCAACTAAATAACTTAATGTTTTCCCACTGTCAATAATGTCCTCAATAATTAGAACATCACGACCTTCTACACTTGTGTTCAAATCTTTTACGATTTTTACTTCACCTGATGAAACTGTTGCATTGCCATAACTTGAAACATCCATAAAATCAAGTTCAATATAGGCGTCAACACGTTTAATAAGGTCGCTCATAAAAGGCAATGCTCCTTTTAGGACACCAATTGCAAGCGGGAATTTATCTTTATATTCTTCCGTAAGTAAACTACCAAGCTCATTTACTTTGGCTTGGATTTCCTCTTCTGAGATTAATATTTCTTCAATATCCTTAGAGAGCATTAGAATTCCTCCTTTGTTATTCACATACATAAATTATTTCTTCCCCAATACGAATATGTATTTGTCCGCAGCAGTAAGATCCCGCACAAAAGCGGTACCGTAACGTAGCCCAGGCACAGCACATACTTCATCTTGTGCTGTTACAAGAACCGGCAGACTTAGACGCTCAGACTTTCCAATCTTTTCGTCAATGAATAACCTCGACAAACGTTTTGGATGAGACATCCCCGGCAACAACATACGATCACCTTCCTTACGATGCCTTACATGTAAGGGAAGGGCGCTCTCAGGTAAATTAAAATACATTACGTCAACTACATTAGTAAGCAAACATGAATCCACTTCATCAACTTCTGTCCAGTATAGCCATTCGCCATTCCCCCAAGGAATCCGTTCCCCTTTCGGCAATGTTTTGGAAACATCCGATTGCGGTACTGTATTTCCTTTAACGAATGTCAAGTGACCATATTCTCTCAAGAATTTGTAACCAAGTGGCAAGTCAATTGAAATGTTTCCCACTTGCGATGTTAGCTGATCCTGTAGCTGTTCAATCAGTCCATATTTGTATTCTACAAGCACATTTTTATTATCATAAAGATAATTCAATAGTAGTGTAATTACTCGCCGTTGTAAAGAATTTGGCATGCCAATAAATGCATCTCCGTCAATAGAAGGAAGTCCCTGTTCTGTAAATTCAACAATCTTATCAAACTGCTCTTTTGCTAACGTCTTCAGCAGTGCATCATCATCTGCCAGTTTTCTAGTCATAGTAAGTGTGTTTTCTGAGACTGTGGGGTTTTCAGATATAATAAAAGGGAGAACTTGCTGTCTAAAACGATTTCGCATATAAGCAGCACTCATATTACTTGGATCTTCACGAAATGCTAAATTCTTTTCTGTCGCATAAGAATAAAGAGATCCTTTAACGGCCGGGAGGAATGGTCGGATAAGGACCCCTCCATTAATTTTACGCTTCATAGGCATCCCTTTAGGAATATTTCCCTTTGTCACTTGCATCAGTACTGTTTCAAGCTGGTCTTCTCCGTGATGTGCGGTTGCCAGTACATCATATTTCTTTGTAAGCATAATTTCGGAAAAGAATGAGTATCTTTCTTCACGACAAACAGCTTGCATATTCCCACCATCTTTTAGGATGATTTCGGGTATCGCAATACGTCTTCCGAAAAACGGGATTCCATAAGCATCGCAAAGTTGGCTAACAAAAGTACCATCTTCTTCAGACTCTTCCCCCCTCAGCATATGGTCTACATGGATAGCTGCAACATCAACGCCCAATCTTACACGATTCATAGCTATGAAATGCAGCAGTACTACTGAATCTACACCACCGGAACACGCTATAAGTACTCTACTGCCTTCGGGGATTAGAGATTCTTTTATGATGAAACGTAAAATAGTCTCGTCGAATTTATTCATTGTTACACCAACCTTCATCTTGTCATCTTTTCTTTCTTGTTTAGTTGTTCATAAGGTGAAATGCTCGACCACTCAGGAAGTACGTGATTAATCTTTATAACAAGTACAGTTCGGTCATCATCTACCGCACGGTAACGCCGCTCCATTTCACTCATAATCCGATCTGCAATCTTTTCACAGTCCAAATGACCATACCTACCCAATGTTCCATATAAAGTTTTTTCTTGCTCTTCGAGGGATACATCACCCTGAAACATACCATCCGTCATCATGACTAAAATATCGCCCGATTTGAGATCCTCGTTTTTCGCCTCTACAGAGAAGGATGGTAAAAACCCTACAGGAACCGATTGACTATCTAGTCTTAAAAAGTCATTTCCACGTTTAATATACGTACTCATGGAACCAGCCTTCCATGACCAAAGCCGACCATCTTGTAAGTCAACCAGCGCAAGATCGAGTGTCGCATACATATCATCAAGTCCGTTTAACGACATCATATAATGGAGCGTATGCATAGCCGTCTCTGGATTCATCTTACGATCTAAACATTCTCTCATTAAGCGTATTACTTTTCTACTTTCACGATATGCATTGATATCCTGACCCATTCCGTCTGATAATAAAACCGCAGTCAAACCATCATGAATTGGGAATACTTCATATGCATCTCCAGCATGGAATGCTTTTTCACCTGAGGTGGCCACAATGCCGTAATCCAATGAAAATCTAACGGCGGAGCCAAGCGTAAGTCGAATATGTGGAAATGGGTCCTTTTTAATTACTGAACGAACTACTCGAAACGGTTCTTCATACATCTCTTCAAGCACAGGCAAAATGAATCGTTCAGCAATAGTTGTATCGGTTTCAAAATCAGATCTCTTCTCAGGTAAACAACAAACAATCCGACGTGCGCCCCTTGCCCCTGACAATACATCAATTTGAAAGTATTCAATTCCTTTTTCAAGAAATCGTTTTGCTAGTTCTTCTTCAACAGGCCGATAGACAGACAAGTCCTCTTTAATTTCGTTCATAATTTTATCAAGATGTGTACTCATATCTCTTAACTGCAATGCAAGCATTTTTCTACCATGTTGGAGTTGTCCACTCAACAACCGGGTAGTTGATTGCTCTTCCAGTTCAGCTGCGAGTCCAGGGAAACGAATGCATTTGTACTTGATTTTTTCTTCAACTCTATGACGTGCAGCCTTTTTGGTCAACGAATAGGTTACCTCCCACTCATTAATAAGACGTTCCATATCGTTATCAGAGCTTTCCCAGCATCTTGAATATCGAAAACACGATTGACAAATCATCGGCGTTATTGGAAATTCATTTTCTGTTAAACCCTTCTCCTCGGAAAAACGACCACCTACCAAAGTCGACATAAACTCAGCAAATTGTTGAAAGTCTGAGAGTTGTTCATCAAAACGCTCAGCTACCCATTGTTGGCGTTTTTCTGCAACTTCTGAGTTGCTTGGGAAAAAAACGTCCTTAAGTGGTTCAATCTTCTTCGTGGGAATTAATAAAAAAAGAACTGTCGCTGTAGCGATTGTAACAAAATGTGTGATATCTAACGGTAATGTTAAGTCGTACATAAAAAAGAAAATTGAAACGGATAATGCACCTGAAGCGATCCCTATTTTTCCGAACCGTCGAAATGCGCCCGCAAAAAAACCAGTCATTCCATAAACAGCCATCATTCCTGTAAATGACAATTCCGCAATTCCAATAACTGCAGCGATAATCATAGCGACCGTTGTTGAAAATGGCAAACCTCCCGCCATCGCAGCTAATAGAATCGCCAAGTGAATAAGAACACCCGCAATAGATATATTTCCAATAACAATGGCTTTCATTCCAGTTACCGCAAGTGCCCCAATAATGCACGCTGCTCTGAGTCGTTCAGGTGTCCATTGACCAAAGAAGATTCGGTCCGCTTGTGGAAAAGCGATAAACAAAAAAAATGTCATAAAAAAGGCCAAGATAACTTCAAAACCAATAAATAATTGAACTTCCATCGGGATTTTACCCGCATAAGCCACCAATTGCCACAACACTTGGACAATAAAAATCGAGCTGATGACAGTAAAAGGAACTGATTTTCTTGCGAACGGATATCGAATTACTGCATTAAATAATAATAATTGCAAGAGATGAATGACGGCTTGTCCAACCCCCAGAAAGACACTGCCAGTCATTCCCCCAATAAATACCCATATGAGCTGTTTTCTAAAACGTGCACGTGCAAGTGCCCAAACTGGTAGAAAAAACGGCACCGCTGCATCGAACAATACCGCTTGCGATAAAAAAAACGAGCCGAAGAGAAAAAACAGCGTAACAATAATATGCATTTTCTTTCTTCCAATGGTCTCAATATACATACGTATCGACTGAACAAATGGACCTTCCATATTACTTGACAACTTCATTTTGCGTACCCCCTTATGTCAACGTACATCTGAGTATACATAGACGAAGTACAAGAAAATGTCTGTTCATGACGATGAAGAAACAAAATCTTTCGACTCTTTCCGAACATTTCTTCTTTTAAAGATCTAGTTGACACATATTACGTTCACATGTAATATGTAGATTGTTATCAAATTAACAACAACCACAGCGGCGTAGCTCAGCTGGCTAGAGCGTCCGGTTCATACCCGTAAAGTCGGGGGTTCGAATCCCTCCGCCGCTATTTAGATATATTCAAAACACAAAGTGTTTTGATATATATCAAAGGAACAAGAAATATCAATAGGTACCTGTATTGATATTTCTTGTTCCTTACCCTACAGCGTTTTGATATATGCTAAAGATAAAATTAATATCAAGAGGTACTTGTCTTGATATTAATTTTTTCCTTTTCGTAAAGTGTTTTGATATATATCAAAGGAATAAGAAACATCAATAGGTACCTGTATTGATATTTCTTATTCCTTAACGCACAGCGTTTTGATATATGCTAAAAAACTGAAGACAAAAGATATTTCAATAGGCACTAATATTGAAATATCTTTTTTTCTTATCGTGCAGCGTTCTCATATATACCAAAAGACAAAAACAAGATCAAGAGGCACCTGTCTTGACTTTGTTTTTCTTATTGTAAAGCACTCTAATTTACACCAAACATAAAGTTCTTTCAAATTACATAAATCTCTTAATAGGAAAAGCGACAGACTAGGATACTCTCCTTTGTCCGTCGCTTTTCTATATTGTAGTTTTTCTATAATTGAAACAGCTAGCAAGTTACCCTCTTTTAGAGCCACGGCCGCCACGTTTAGATTCTGTAGCTCTCTTTAAAGTCGTGAGACGTTCTTCGCTGTCTTTCATGAATCGTGCCATCTTCTGTTCGAAGTTTTCTGGGCGTTCAATCATAGGACGTCCACCCTGACCTTGACGAGGACGTTGTGGGCGTTGTGGTCGTTCAGGACGTTCGGATTCAGGTTTTGCTTTCCTGATTGACAATCCTATTTTTCCGTCTGTCCCAACATTCATCACTTTTACTTCAACCATGTCGCCTACTTTAAAATGCTCATTAATGTCTTTGACATAGTTGTCCGCAACTTCACTGATGTGGACTAAGCCTGTCGAACCGTTCGGCAGCTCAACGAATGCTCCGAAATTTGTGATCCCTGTTACTTTACCCTGTAGCTTGCTACCTACTTCAATTGACATAAAAAAAATGCTCCTCCTTAAAATTTAAGCAGGCCCCGCGCTGGAAGCCTTCTAACTGATATTCATGAGTCCTGTAATAACAAGATTCTTACTTCTATTATAGCCATCAAAAAAAGAGTGTCAATAAGACTACTCTTTTTCGTCCTATTTCTTTTCTATTTTTTCTTTTTATCGGGTGTTGAAAAGATGATTTCATTTTTATCCGATAAGAAGTAATTTTTTCGTGCGAGCTTGGCAATATAGTCATCATCGCTAAGTTTCACTATTTGTCTATTCAACATTTCCTGTTCATCCGTTACTACTTTTAGCTCTGCTAAAAGTTCTACTACTTTTTGTTCTTTTACTGATAAGGCTTGCTTCTGATTAAAGAAAGTAGACGTGAGAGTACCGAGAATGATTATTGCAGCAATCGCATATACCGCTAAACGACGGTATAAACGAACCTTACGTGCACGAATCCTCTCCTCTTTCTTATGAAGAGAGCGGACATATTCAGTTTGGATCGATGACACGTTTGCCAACGACTTCCTTTGCTGTATTGGTTTCATGCCTCACACTTCCTTCCATATCACAACCCACTTCGTTAGTTTATACATTATACCTCATTTCTTCCTCTTTTTAAAGAGTTTTCTGAAATGCTTACGGTATAACTTAACAAAAGGTCTGAAAAGGAGTGCAAATCCGCTTAAAATAAGACGGAGAATTTGTTTTACTGTCAATCCAATAAAGCGCAGGATAAACCACAGCGGTCTTATAACTAGCGTTAAAACAATTCTGCCTAAAAAACGCAGTGGTTTATAAAAAAAGCTTACATAAAGTAGAAGTCCGCTCAACTGTGCAAATGGATCATAAATACGCCAAGCTCCATCTCTAACTAAAAACAAAATATAGAAGGTCCAACATCCGACAATAACCCAACCAATGACTTCAAGAAGGACCGCATACTTTTTAATTATTGACTTTCTGCCTGCATGGGAAGTACCGGTTTTAATCATATCAATAAAAGCCGCTGCAACAATGCCCGTCCCAATCATTGAAAGAAGACTAATAAACTGAACGGATAAACTCATCCAAAGAGTTTATGGAGGAAGTTGCGTGAACCTGTCTCTTCTTCATCATATTGGATTGTACTAACATTACCTTCCAATGTAAGAAGACCTTTATCGACATCAAGATGAACGATGCGTAGTTCCTCTCCGCGTATTTGCAACAAACCTTGTGATGTTCTAATAAGAAATTCTTCCTGATCAAAGCGGTCGATTGATTTTACAGAAGTTAGGTCCATTCTTTTTCTATTACGCATTGTGACGACATGATCCCCAGATGGGATTGCGTACGTCGGATTGTCCGTCTGAAATTGCATATAGATTTCCCCCTTTGCTTGTACGTTCACAGCCATCTTATGCGGGCGCATAAAAAAACATGACAGAGTTTCCTCTGTCATGTTTTTTATTCTTCATCATCCATAAATTCAGGTTCGACTCTTTCGAGCATCTCTTCCTTAAGAATTGTATAAAGAGAAGCAGCTTCTTCTTTCTTTGTCGTGTTCTTTATTTGATCAATCTTTACCGTAACAATCTTTTGACCGAAACGAATTGCTAAATCGTCTCCCTCTTTTACAACAGATGATGCTTTAGCTACTTTGTCATTAATTGTAATTCTGCCCTGATCTGCGACTTGTTTCGCCAACGTCCTACGTCTAATTAATCGAGAAACTTTTAAAAATTTATCAATTCTCATATCCATCTTCCTTCCCCTTTGCCTTTTGCCAAAAAGCTTCTAGTTCATCAAGTGTGTAGTCTAAAAAAGCACCACGTTGCTTCATTACACTTTCTTCAACAAATGCAAATCGTTTTCTGAACTTCCGATTCGCATGCATCATTGCTTCCTCTGGTGACAGTTTTAAAAACCGAGCAATATTGACGACAGTAAACAATACATCGCCAAGTTCATCTAGCTGACGTTCTTCAGATCCACTAACAATTTCATGTTGAAATTCTTTCCATTCCTCTGCAAATTTATCAAAAGCACCCTCAATCGTAGGCCAATCGAAGCCAACTTTTGCCGCCTCTTTCTGATAGTTAAGCGAAGTCAAAAGTGAGGACATATGTCGATTTTGCCCATCTAGCAAGGAATCACTTTGCATCTTTTCTTCACTTTTTATTGTTTGCCAGTTTTGAAGAACTTCATCGGAATTTGCTACGGTAACATCACCAAAGATATGTGGATGACGTCGAATCATTTTTGCACCAAGGGTTTGAAGCACATCCTCCATGGAAAAATAGCCATCGTCTTCCCCAATTTGCGAATGAAGGAACACTTGTAATAATACATCGCCAAGTTCCTCAATAATTGCATCTTCATCTTCAGATACAATCGCTTCAATCAGTTCATGCGCTTCCTCAATCATATACTTCTTTAGTGAACTATGAGTCTGTTCACGGTCCCACGGACAACCATCTGGTGCACGTAGCGCAGCGATAATCGCCCTAAATGTAGACCAATCTTTTAAACGATCTTCTAATTCTTTGACAGGGGGCACATAAACAGTTGTTAAATTATCAATTTCTGCAACGCGGTCTATTTCAAATAAAGGAACAGTATATACTTTTTCAAATGAGGACCCTGCTGCCGTGACAATTGTTATTGGATGGTCGTATGCATATTTCTCCATAAGGGAAAGTTTTACTTCAGATGCAATAAATGAATCATATACTTGGCCTATTAAAATGTGTTGCGTCATATTGACATCGTCCCGTTTCATATCTGTACCATCGAGCAATTGGAATCCTTCTATCGGATCAATGCGTAATGCAGCAAATATCGGATCCAAGAAACTGTTTCCACCGACAACTTCTAACTCAATTAAGCCCATATGTTCTTTTTCAATAAGCAATTGTACGGTTTTTTCAGCAACAAGGGGATGCCCAGGAACAACATATGTAACTCGCTTTTCCGCACTTAACATTACCAACTTCTCAACAATTTCTTCGTACACCTTTTGAAATGAATCATTTTCCTCATATATTTCATCAAAACTCGAAATTAAAACACCTTCTGCTCTTAGTTCAGCAATTACTGGGTGTTGGTCCGTTCGAGCAATTATAAAATCTGACTTTTTTAAATTCCGATAGACTCCGAGGGACAGTTGTTCAAGTTCACCCGCTCCAAGACCGATAATCGTTAGTGGAAACATAGCATTCACCTTTTCTTTTTGGACTTTATAAGTATGAGCTGCAATCTGGCAAGTCGTTTGCCAAATGGCAAGAGAAACCATTCTTTTTCTGCCATGATTCGTGATTTTAAAATAACGATTAAAAAAAGAGTCGCTCCCAGCACTACCGCTGTTAAAGAAATAATCGTCGCCCCGATTCTAGGATGCAAACCGTTAAAAAGGAAACGATCCGCAACGAGCATCCATGGTATAAGAACAACATACATTAGACCCGTCGCTCCGATAATCGTTCGGTAAAAATGCAGTTCCGCAAGCTTGATGGGCCATATCTTTTTAAAGTATAAAAGCAAGCCAACTGTTATTACTGCAAAACCAACATTTCCGGAAATTGCTGCACCCGCAACATTGAACGAAGGAACGAGAATTATGTTCAAACAAACTTTTATTAAAAGTCCACCCAACAGTAAAACGGCAGGTATTATTACTTTTCCAGCACCTTGAAGCATCGCGGTTAACGGGAGAATTAAAGAGAGCCAAAAAACTTGAAACACAAAAATAATAAGTACTAGCGATCCGTCACGTGTCTCAAATAACATCTCATTAACATATGGTAAGACTAGGGCCAGACCCGACGCCGCAGCCCAACCAAATAGAAATGCTGTTCGAAACGTGAGCCGGATAAAAGGTACTTCACTGCGTCCATTTCTTTTTGCGGTATGATGTGCGATTAAAGGAACAATTGCAAGCGCAAGTGTGGAAGCAATCAAAATCCCCATCTGCACTAACGGCTGACCGCGGTCATAAACACCCTTCGTTTTCATAGCAGTGGTTTCCACAAACCCGTTAGACAACATAATTTGGAAAACCGTAAACGAATCAACAAGTTGAAACAAAAGAAGAATAAGGGAGCTGGCACTTACACTTAAACTTACAAGCGTTAATTCCTTAATAGCTCGTCCAATATTTATTTTTTCAAGTGGTCCACCAAAGGCTTTTCTGAAATACAAGACTAGAATTACAACGCCGGCAGCTTCACCAACGACGGCACCCCACATTGCAATCTCACCAGCTTTGTATAATGATGCACCAGATTTCACAGCAATCCATGTTCCGGCAAGAATTACTACTACTCGAAAGGCCTGCTCGCCTATTCCAGATACCGCAACCGGAATCATTTGCCCTTTGGACTGAAAAGAACCTTTAAGAACCGCAAGTGCAGGCATAAATAAAACGATATAAGCTCCTGCTCGAAGTAATGATTCCAAATACGGATCCCCCATTGAACGGGCAAAAAAGGGCGCGAAAGTAGTTAAGAGCACAAAAAACAAAGTTGATAACAATACAAGATATATAAATGCCACATACATTAAAGATCTATCCTTGCCACGGCTGGTACTCTCAGCAAGTAATTTAGATACGGCTACCGAAAAACCATACGACGTCCATACAATAAAAATACCGATGAACGGATAAACCTGTTGATAAATATAAAATCCTTCATCACCAACAAGATTTTGAAATGGAACTCTGTAAATAGCACCAAGAACTTTCACAATAATCGCGGCAATTGTTAGGATGGACGCCCCCTTCATAAAGGTTTTCATATTCCACTGATCCGCCATAAATAAGTTCCCCATCCTAAATATTCGATAGGACCATTATAACATGAAATTAAATGTTTACTTTTTTCAAAAAAAGGAATGTAAGCATCACAAGGTTTAAATACTTTATACCAGGTAAATGTTACAAATTAGCGACAAGTTGATTTATTGCTGAATTGCTTACAAGTTTCGACATTTTACCGTATGGATGTTGTAGTAATATAGTTATTATATACATCAAGTATATAAGTATTGATATATATTTTAGCAGTAGAAAGAGGTGAGCACCATTTATTGTATAAATTCATTATTAAAGAATATAGAATTAAAACAAATGGATATGTATTTTAAAGCAAACCAGTTTGGATTCACACATCCCATAGTGGTTGCATGTAGTAAGGAATTGGACGCTTTACTCAATTGTTACCAAGGGATACAGACGCGAGGGGAATAAACTAATTATAGTTGTAAGAAGTAAAAACTAGCCTCTTTGAACCGAGAACAAATCGGTTCATAGAGGCTAGTTTTATTGTTCCATTTGTTTTGCTAAAAAATGTGCTGCCGTTTCTGCCGCTTTCTGTTCTGTTTCCCCGACAAAATGAACTTTCGAAAGTAAGTAAACGGCACCTATTGCATCTCCGCCTGTAACAATCGGCGCGATGCAATACGATTTGACTTGTTCCACTTGTCCGGGAACCCACTCAACTGTATTTTCAAGTTTTTCTATGACGATTTTCCGACCCGAAATTACTTCTTCCACATCAGGGGACAACTGACGGTTTAAATAATCCTTTTTCGAAAGGCCTGATACCGCAATCATTTCATCTCTATCACTAATAAGTGCCGGTGTGCCTAGCGTTTCGTATAGCGTCTCCGCATATTCTCTGGCAAATTGACCAAGTTCAGATATTGGAGAATACTTTTTCAAAATGACCCCGCCATCACGGTCAGTAAAGATTTCAAGTGGATCCCCTTCACGAATACGAAGTGTCCTCCTAATTTCTTTAGGGATGACTACCCTTCCTAAATCATCGATTCTGCGGACAATTCCTGTTGCTTTCATACAAATGATGCCTCACTTTCCACAAAATTAAAAGCCATACTTCTTTGCTGACTTAGTATGCTTCATAAGTGGACAAAATATGCAACAACTCCTTTAGACGGAATCAAAAGGAGTTGTTTCCTTAACAGATGCAGGAAGTAATTTCATCATTGCTTCTAAAATATCAAACCCTGTTTTGTTCCCAGTGTGTCGTTCATCGACAGTTAAAACAAGTCTATTGTTTTCCATTGAAAATCCGACAGCGCGGCCAAACACCATTGATTCTGTCACAAGCTTTGCACCATCTGATTTTGCAGTTCCTTCAGGTGATAAACGTATTTCAATTTTGGGTTTTTGTTTTTTAATAGATTCTACTCCTGCAATACGACCCCAAACTTTCATGCGCGCCACCCGAAGAAGCAGATCTGCTTCAAAGGGCATATCCCCAAATCGATCCGTCATTTCATCAACTAATTCAGAATAATCCTCTTCACTATCAAGTGCTTTCACACGTTTATACATTTGAATTTTTTGAAAACCATCACGAATATATTCATCGGGTAAGTAGGCGTCGATTGAAAGTGAAATTTCTATGTCCGGAATTTCAGATTTAACAACACCGGATTGACTTTCTTCGATAGCTTCTTGCAACATTTGTGAGTAAAGATCGAAACCTACTGAATCTATAAATCCATGCTGCTGAGAACCAAGAAGATTACCCGCCCCACGAATGGATAAGTCTCGCATTGCAATTTTAAATCCCGATCCTAGTTCCGTAAATTCTTTTATGGCCTGAAGTCGACTTTCTGCAACCTCTGTTAACACCTTGTCACGTTGGTAAAGGAAATAGGCATAGGCAACGCGATTTGATCGCCCAACACGTCCACGGAGTTGGTAGAGCTGCGATAGGCCCATGCGATCTGCATCGTGAACGATTAATGTATTGACGTTTGGAATGTCTATACCTGTTTCAATTATGGTTGTTGTTACTAGAACGTCATAATCACCTTCAAGAAAACTTAAAATAATCGATTCAAGCTCTGACTCTCTCATTTGACCATGTGCAAACCCCACACGTGCTTCAGGAACTAACTGCTTAATTTCATCCACACGACGTGCCATATCTTCTACACGATTATATAAATAGAACGTTTGACCTCCGCGTCCCATTTCCCGCTCAATCGCTTCACGCACGAGTGAGAAGTTATGTTCCATTACATATGTTTGGACTGGAAATCGATTGGCGGGCGGTGTTTCAATGATTGACAAATCACGAACTCCAAGCATAGACATATGCAGTGTGCGCGGTATTGGCGTTGCTGTCAACGTCAAAACATCAACATTTGTTTTCAATTGCTTTAATCGTTCTTTATGTGTCACACCAAACCGTTGCTCTTCGTCTACAACAAGGAGACCAAGATCGTAGTAGGCCACATCTTTCGAAAGTAAGCGGTGCGTACCAACAACGACGTCAACTGTTCCAGCCTTCAGTCCTTTTAAAGATTCCGTTTGTTGTTTTTTGGTTCTGAAACGATTTAATAATGCTATCTCAACTGGAAAACCCGCGAATCTCTCTTTCATTGTTTCAAAATGTTGTTGAGCTAAAATTGTTGTAGGTACAAGAATAGCGGCCTGTTTACCGTCTGCTACAGCTTTAAATGCCGCTCGCAAAGCAACTTCTGTTTTCCCGTAACCTACATCCCCACAAAGGAGTCTATCCATTGGACGAATCTTTTCCATATCCTGCTTAATTTCTATAATGGATCTAAGCTGATCCTCAGTTTCATCATAGGGAAAGGCATTCTCAAAGGCCATTTGCATATCATCGTCTTCCGCAAATGCATGCCCTTTTTCCAACTCTCTTTCGGCATATAACTTAATTAGATCTTCTGCAATATCTTTAACCGCGGCGTTAACTTTACTCTTTGTCCGCTTCCAAGCAACTCCCCCAAGTTTATGTAGCTTGGGTTCTTTTCCTCCAGAAGCCACATATTTTTGAATCAGATCGATTTGATCCGCTGGAACGAACAACTTATCTTCAGCACTATAACGTATGTGAAGGTAGTCCTTATGATTTCCATTTACCTCAAGAGTTTCAACCCTTACAAATCGACCAATTCCATGATGTGCGTGAACAATATAGTCTCCAGGTTTTATTTCGGAGTAACTTTTAATCCTCTCCGCATTAGACATCTTTTGAGGACGTGACTTTCTTTTTACTTTTCCTTTGAATAATTCAGCATCTGTTATAACTGCAAGTTTTTGAAAAGGAAGTTCAAACCCCGCAGATAATTCACCATCGACAATGAAAAGCCCTCCAACATTTGGTGCATTATTAGATAGTGTAGATTCCATATCGTAGTCTTGAAGAATTGCCTGTACATCTTTCATACGTTCTTTTCCATTTGCAATAACCATGATGCTAAAATTATTATTTACCCATCGATCCATCTCATTTTTCAATAAACTCATTTGACCTTGAAATTGTTGCATAGGTTTGCACGAGAAAGTAATTGCTTTTTTCACGACAATACCAGGTATCGTACGTATAAATAAAGATAAATATATTTTACGTTGAACGAGCATTTTATTTATTTCATCGAAGGAAAACGAAACTTTTGCATTGTGAACAATTTTCCCTTCTTCAAGCATTGAAACAAACCACTCTCCCTCTTCCTTTTCCAACGCGCTCATAACTTCTGTGATTCGACCAATTTCATCGAATACTACAATGCCGTCAGATGGAAAGTAGGATTCAAGAGAGGATGAAGACTTTTCCAAAAAGGATACATATTTCAGTACATTTTCCGGTACGGAACCCGTTTTCATAAGACTTATATCATTTGAAACATTTACAGTTAATCGTTCTTTCGTTTCTTCATTTTTTATTTTTTTCAGACTCTTGCCAAGTTCACTTTCAAGTCTTTCAGCGATCGTCAACATATCGTCTGTGGTCAATACAAATTCAGATGCAGGTAGGATTGAAACCGAATCTAGTTTTTCAATCGAGCGCTGATCATCTGCAGAAAACGTTCGAATTGAATCAATTTCCGTGTCAAATAACTCAATTCGAATTGGATCCTCCATGTACAGTGGATAAAGATCTAAAATTCCGCCTCGTAAAGCAAACTCACCAGGAGCGGTAACCATTGGTTGTCTTGTGTAACTCATTCCCACCAATATTTCCAACCATTTTACGATGTCTATTGTATCTCCTATTTTCGCCGATAAACGGTTTTTTAACCAACTTTCTTTACTTGGTAAAAGTTTTTTCATACCAGCAATTGGCGTAATATAAACACCTTTTCCAACACGTGCCATATGATCAGTTGTTTCAATACGCTGGGCCCGTAGTTCATAACTAGAAAATGAAAAGTCTGCAGCGATGAGCTCCTCTGCCGGATAAAGATGGACATTCGATTCACCGAGCATTTTTACAAGGTCTTCATATGTACGTTGGGCCTGCAGCAAATTTGGTGAAACAATTAGGAATGGCTGTTGCAATGACTTTTGGAGCGCCTTAAACAAAACCGGCTTTGCACCACCTGATAAACCCGCAATGAGTTGTCGATCCTTCCCATTCTTTAAGTCTCCAACAAGTTCACTAATCTCATCTTCTTGTAAAAGTAAATCAACGAGCGATTCCAAAGCATTACATCCTTCTTTCGTTTAGTAAGTTTGATAGATATTGCATTTAAAACAAAAAACAGAAAAAGCTTTGAATGCTAATCAGCACCAAAGCATGTGTCTTATTGAAGCCATTTACGAAGCGTATAATAGTTCGGAAACTTTTCAAGTGATTGTTCACACTGCTCACATATGCAACGCACAGTCACTGCCCCACCCTTTTCATACATTAGGAATTGTTCTTCTTCCGTCTCATCCATCCTTTGAAGCATTTGTAAAGTCTCCTTGGCAGATTCGAAAGGTAGTGAACCAATTTCCGTATCGCAATGCCGACATTTATAACGAATAGCCATCTAATGATCTGCCCCTTTTTATCAAAGTATAGGCTTGATGATCACTCGTTATTCCTAAATGCCATTAAAATTGTTCATAACATCAATAAAAGGCTTATCAAGCCAAGCCTCACAAGCAGAAGCACTTTTCTTAATAATATCTGCCATAACCGAAGCTTCTTCCTTGTAAAATGGTGAAAGAACATAATCTGACACTTTTATGCCGCTTGCCGGTCTTCCGACACCAATTCTTATTCTATTAAATTTATCTGTACCCAGATGTGCAAGTAAGGATTTCATACCGTTATGCCCTCCCGCACTTCCCTTTTGACGTAATCGAATACTACCGGGAGAAAGATCCAAGTCATCATAAATAACGACAATTTCATCTGAGTCAATCTCGTAATAATCCATCAAAGGACGCACACACTCTCCAGACAGGTTCATGTACGTGAGAGGTTTAACGAGTATTACTTTCCCCTCAGGTCGATGAAGAATCGTGTACATCCCATTGAATTTGGATTGCATCGCCGGAGCTCCAAAACGGTCACAAAGTTCATCAACGACACGAAATCCTACATTATGGCGGGTATTCTCATATTGCTTACCCGGATTACCTAGACCAATTATCATTTTCGTCATTCTTATCTTCCTTTTTGCGTTAGTCTGAACATTTATCAGATAAAGAGAAAAGAGAAAAAAGGCGTACGGTAGACCCGTACGCCATGTATTATATTATTTTTCTTCTTCTTTTACTTCACCAATAACTTCTGGATCTACACTTGTATCAGCAGTTTCAGCATCAAGTTCTTCCATTTCCTCTTCTGTACGTGGAGCAGAAAGTAATACAAGAATAAATTCATCTTCGTTTAAAATCTCAAACTTAGACTGTTCACGAATATCGGCAACTGTAATTGTTTCTCCAATGTCCAATGTTGTAATATCAACTTCGATTGCTTCAGGAATATCTGAAGGTTTAACTTTGATCTTCAATTCCCAGTTTGGCTGTTGAATAACGCCGCCCGCTTTAACGCCGACTGAGTCACCAACAAGAGTGACATGAACATCAACTTCAAGTTCTTCCGTCATGTTAATTGCAAGGAAGTCTGCATGTTGAATATCGCCTTTTAAAGGGTCGGCTTGATAATCATTTAGGACAACATTAATTTTTTTGCCATCAACTGCTAATTTCATTACGCCGTTACGACCAGTTACGCGAAGTGTTTTTAACAATTCACGGCTGTCTACAGTAATTGTAAGTGCCTCAGTTTTGTAACCATAAACTACTGCGGGTACGAAACCCTCACTTCTTAAGTCTGTTAATGTAGATTGTTGACCTTTTTCTCTGATTTTTGCTTGAATTGTAGTACTCATTTTATTTTATCACCTTTCGTGGTCAGTTTATTATACTAATTTTGAATACTCTATAGGATACGCCATAAATGACCTATTTGTCAATCGAATAGTGTACTTACCGACTTTTCTTCAAAGACGCGGACAATTGCATTACCCAGTAAATTAGCAATAGAAACTTGCTTAATTTTGTCGGAATGTTTATCCGGAGATAATATTATCGTATTTGTAATGACAAGTTCTTTAATTTTAGAATTATCAATACGTTCAATCGCGGGGCCAGACAGAACTGGATGTGTACAGCAAGCATACACTTCTTTTGCTCCACTTTCTATAAGAGCATTTGCAGCAACTGTAATTGTTCCAGCCGTATCAATAATATCATCGATAAGAATCGCTATTTTACCATCCACTTTACCAACAATACTCATTACTTCAGCAACATTTGGACGAGGACGACGCTTGTCAATAATAGCAATAGGTGCTTTCATTCGATCTGCCATTTTCCGTGCACGTGTTACGCCACCGTGGTCAGGTGATACAATTACCAACTCGTCACCACTAAAACCTTTTTGAAGGAAATAGTCGGTTAGAAGAGGTTCGGCTACAAGATGATCAATCGGTATATTGAAAAACCCTTGAATTTGTGGCGCATGTAAATCAATAGCGATTACACGATGTGCTCCTGCGGTAGTAAGCAAATCTGCTACAAGTTTTGCCGTAATTGGCTCACGAGAACGAGCTTTACGATCTTGGCGCGCATATCCGTAATACGGCATGACGACATTTATAGTACGTGCAGATGCACGCTTCAAAGCATCAAGCATTATAAGTAGTTCCATCAGGTTTTCATTTACAGGGTTTGATGTAGATTGGATTACAAATACATCGCAACCACGGATACTTTCTTCGATATTGATTTGGACCTCTCCATCACTAAATCGTTTGACAGATGATTTACCGAGCGGGCGCCCGATCTGTTCTGCCACTTCCATCGCAAGCGGTTCGTTGGAATTCAAAGAGAATATCTTAAGTTTATCATTCGGATAATGATTAGTCATCATGGTCCCCCTGTTTATTTGAGTTTTAGTATTGTAGCATAATCTTCTTTATTTTCCTGACGCGCTCGAGCTATAGCAAGTGCATTTTTAGGCACATTTTTTGATATGGTCGAACCTGCCGCAACATACGCACCTTTACCAATCGAAACTGGCGCTATTAAATTAGAGTTGCATCCAATAAATGCATTATCTTCAATTGTTGTAACATGCTTCTTCTTGCCATCGTAATTCACTACAATCGTGCCGCATCCTAAGTTAACACTGGAGCCGATATTTGCATCACCTATATAACTTAGGTGTGCCGCTTTACTACCATCACCAAGATTTGACTTCTTAACTTCAACAAAGTTGCCAATCTTCACGTTGTTTCCAAGACTAGAATCCGGACGAATATGGGCAAACGGACCAATAGCGGTGTTTTTTCCAACCTCACTCGATAGGATGACCGATGAATGCACTGTTGAACCCCCGCCAATCAAACTATCTACGATTTGACTATTTGGCCCTATTACGCATTTTTTACCAATGACTGTTTTCCCTTCTACCATCGTGCCCGGTAAAAGTATTGTATCTTGACCAATAACAGCGTCAGCACTTATATACGTGTTTTCTGGACTTGTAATTGTAACTCCATTTTGCATATGCTTTTCTGCAATACGACTTCGCATAACCGCTTCTGCTTTGGATAGAACAACACGATCATTTATGCCTAGCGTTTCACTAAAGTCTTCCGTGACAAATGCAGAAACAAGAGCTTCTTCTGACCGTAAAATTCCTATAACGTCAGGTAAATAATATTCACCTTGTGAATTATCGTTTTTCACTTTTTGAAGTGATGCAAATAATGCCTTATTATCAAAGCAATATGTGCCTGTATTAATTTCAATTACTTTTTGTTCTTCAAGCGTTGCATCTTTTTGTTCCACATTCCGAAGAACTTGACCATCTTCACCGCGAATAATACGACCGTATCCGGTAGGATCATCAGCAATTGCTGTAAGTATCGTGGCGCTTGCACCCAACTTATTATGATGCTCAATAAGTGCTTGCATCGTTTCTGTACGAATGAGGGGTGTATCTCCACAAACTACAAGCGTTGTACCCGATAGGTCACCAATTAGACGTTCAGCCTGCTGAACAGCGTGTGCAGTTCCTAGTTGCTTATCTTGAAGAACATAATCACTTTTTTCCCCAAGCGTTTCCTCAACCTTTTCCGCACCATGGCCAACAACCGTTACAATGCGGTCAGCACCAAGGATGCGTATATTATCTATTACGTGTGCGACCATCGATTTTCCGCACACCGGATGAAGCACTTTATATAAATCTGACTGCATTCTAGTACCTTGTCCTGCAGCAAGGACGACGGCATATGTATTCGTCATAAACTAGCCCCCCATCAATGAGGGATGGAGTTCAATCCCTACTATAGTTTTCATATTGACTATAGCTGAAATTCACCTTTTTTTCAACCCGATAACCCTTGACAAATTAGTTACAATCTTTTATTACTTTTCATTTCTTGTTTATTCCTTTATTAATTCTAGGAATTCTATAAAGTACGTCGGGCTTTACACAAAAAAAACTGCCTCGAAATACAGGCAGCAGGTTTATTTAATAGTGCAGATGAAAGTTTGGATGATGCTATTATACTCCTGCACTTTCAAGTACAACGCTACCTTCGGACGAAAGATGATAAGCATCGAGTACCGCTTTTTGAATCTTCATCCGTGCGCTGGACTTAATTGGATGTGCAATATCACGGAATTCACCATCGGGAGTACGCTTACTCGGCATTGCGACGAAAAAACCTTCATCGCCATCAATTACACGAATATCATGAACTACAAACTCATCATTGAACGTAATTGATGCAATAGCCCTCATCCTGCCTTCTGTTTCCACCCGCCTAAGTCTTACGTCTGTAACTTCCATCTGACCACCACTCCTTCTACTTACAATGCATGAAGACTCTATTCCACAAAAGTAGGCAATTCCCTTCTTTAGTTCGCGCAATATTTCAAGTAATGAAAAAGAGCCCACACCATTTAAGATTGGTGGGCCGCTTAGCATAACTATTTTATTTATTCGATATAGCGATAACTTCGATTTCTACATCTACACCTTTTGGAAGTTTACTAACTTCAACACATGATCGCGCAGGTTTGTGATCGCCAAAATATATAGCATATATGTCATTTATCTTCGAAAAGTTATTCATGTCTGTAATGAATACCGTTGTTTTTACAACTTGGTCTAGGGAAGATCCAGCAGCTTCTAGTACTCCTTTAAGATTTGCAAATACTACATTCGTCTGATCTTCAATTGTACCCTCCACAAGCAATCCTTCTGCCGTTAAAGAGATTTGACCTGATGTAAAAACAAAACCGTTCGCACATATCGCTTGTGAATAAGGTCCAATTGCTTTTGCCGCATTTTCTGTTTCTATGATATTCATATTATTTTCCACCTTCCAAAAAGTAATTTCCTTCACTTAAAACAATTGTACGATTTTTTTCATTTACCGATAGAAGCTTCACAAGTGATAAATAGTTGTCAAAAATCACTTCTTCATGATGTTCAGCTTCCACAAGTACTGCTGTTCCAGCTAATTCACATCCAAACTCTTCAAGAAGATGTTTCATGCCCACCATTGTACCCCCAGCCTTCATGAAGTCATCTGTAATAAGTACCTTTTGTCCGCTTTTCATACTTCTTTTTGACAACATCATTGTTTGGATACGCCTTGTTGAACCGGAAACATAATTTATACTAACCGTAGAACCCTCTGTTACCTTGCTATCGCGGCGAACAATTACAACAGGTATATTTAAATGACGAGCAATCGCATGTGCAATTGGGATTCCTTTTGTTGCAACCGTCATGATGACATCAATTTCTGTATCTGAAAATCTTGAAGCAAAAACTTTCCCAACACAATCCATAATATGCGGGTTGCCAAGAAGATCTGCCATAAACAAGTACCCACCTGGTAAAAGTCTATCCGAATGACTGAGTTCATTCATAAGAAGGGAAATTACTTCACGAACTTCTAAGTCACCCATTTTCGGTATGAACTTAACGCCTCCCGCTGCACCTGTAACGGTTACAAGCTTTCCTGCACCTGTTTCTTCAAACGTTGCTTTTATAATCGTCAAGTCTTCACTAATAGAGGACTTTGCTGATTCATAACGTTCGGAAAATAAGGTGAGGGGGATCAGTTCATGCGGAGACTCTAGTAGATGACGAGTCATGTCTACTAATCGTTCACTTCTTTTCCACTTCATACAACCAACTCCTAAACACGAATGTTTTATCTGTATTTTAACATGAATGTACGTGTTTAATCAAACGAATGACGTTCACCAAGCATTCGAACGGCATACACTTCTCGACAGAACCCCTTTAATCCATTATAAATTCTCGGTACTCTAGATTCGTGTTCAACGAGTCCGAAAACCGTTGGCCCGCTGCCACTCATTTGAACAGTATCCGCCCCGAACTTTATCATTTGTTCTTTCAATACAGTAACCTCAGGGTAAAGGTCCATCGTGACCGGTTCAAGCACATTACCAACGGAACGGCACATTCCCATGTAATCTCCTGTTTTTAAAGCTTCCAACATATTTTTCGTATGTGGATGTTGCACAGTAGTTAAATCTAGGTTCTTAAATATTGAACCCGTCGAAACAGATAGTACAGGTTTCGCAAGTATAACCCAACAATTTGGAGGTGCAGATATTTTTTGTATCACTTCGCCACGACCGGTAGCAAGCGCAGTGCCGCCGTATACACAAAAAGGTACATCCGAACCAATTTGAGCACCAAGCTCGGCAAGCTGGTCCGCTCCGAGCCCCAATTTCCAAAGTTTGTTCAAACCCCGTAATGTTGCGGCTGCATCAGAACTACCTCCAGCAAGACCAGCGGCTACAGGAATTCTTTTTTCAAGAGTAATTTCTACTCCCTGTTTAATACCATAAATTGTTCGAATCAAATCGGCCGCCTGATAAGCCAAGTTTTTTCGATCCGTTGGAACGAATTGTACAGAGGTCTTAATTTTTATTTGTCCGCCCTCAATTGCCCGAATCCATACTCGATCAGCTAAATCCACCGTCGTCATGACCATCTCTACTTCATGAAAACCATCCGGGCGTTTATGTAGAACATCGAGTGTTAAATTAATCTTTGCAGGCGCTTTCTCGTAAAGCATCCGGCTCCCTCCATTTATAGATCGTCTTAGTTCCCTATTTTACCATAGGAGTTGAATTTTGCACGTTGATTTTCACGAACACTTTTATATTCACCATAATAGACGTAATAGGTTAAATAAATTAAACAAGGACTGTCTCAAAATCACAAATAAATGATTTGAGACAATCCTTGTTCATTTGTCAGTCAGTTAGTGGACTAGGGTCTTTTTCAAAAAGATTATTTATTTTTGACATGACCACGTTCAGCCATTTCTATTGCATGCTTAACCATGTTACCGGCATCGCGTGCTTTAATACCTCCCCAACCTTCACGTTGAACAACATCATAAAATCCAAGCTCTTTCGCAATTTCTTCTTTTAAGCTCTCAGACATTACACGTTTTTTCGCCATTTGGTTTTCCTCCTTTTTGACTGACACTATTAGTATGAGTCAATAAATAAAAAAAACACTTATCCTTTCGACATTCCATTTCTGGTTGTCAAAGATAAGTGTTTGTGACTAAATCATTAATTTATTAATTTATTAAAACTATAAATACTGGGATTACTTGATTATAAACGCAGTATGATCTGCACCATCAAGAATTGTTATCTCAACTGCATCAGTCAAAATGTCTGCATAGCTGTAAGATACCCTTTCGAACGCGTTCTCTTCTTGATCGAGTTCAACAACAAAAACAGCACGATACGTTTCACTTAGAACTCCGGCTCTTTCGATTGTTCGACGCCGGCCACCGTTCACTTTCAAATGCAAACGTTTCCCTAGATGAGAATCCAATGACTTTTTAATATCCGCTAATGTTTTTGGCATGTCGCTTACACCTCACTAAGAATAAGCATAACACATTCAAATGTTTTTGTCAATCAAAGTTTACATTTTAACAATAACACTTTGTGTTTGTCAATACCTTTTTTTAAAAAACACCCTTTATTTTTAAAAAAATGACTAGGAATTGTCATTCTTTTTCGCTACAAAAAACTCTTCATATAATTCATTTGACAAATGTGCGAACTCTTTAATAGTCAAAGTTTCTCCACGTCTTGTCGGATCTATACTAGCTTTTGCTAAGGCTTTCAAAACTTCTTCTTTTTTTAACTTCCCATCCTTTAATGAGGATTGCAAGTTATTAAATATTGTTTTACGTCGCTGAACAAAAGATCCTCTAGAGACTTCAAAAAGAAAACCTTCATCAATCACTTCAGCTGGCAATTCTTCTTTCCTTAACAAGCGCAGTACTGCTGATTCTACATTTGGTTGTGGAATGAAAACAGTTTTCGGGACAATCATCGCAACATCGGCATTCATATAGTATTGAATTGCAATTGATAAAGAACCGTATGCCTTCGTTCCAGGGCTTGCCGTAATTCGGTCTGCCACTTCTTTTTGCATCATAATAATCATGCCCGTAATCGGTATTTTCTCAAGTAAAAACTTCATAATAATCGGTGTCGTTACATAGTAGGGTAGATTGGCAACTACGACTACTTCATCGTACTCAGCGAAATGCTCCTCCATTACTTGTAAGAGGTCAGCCTTAAGAATATCTTGATGGATAATTGTTATATTATCATACGGAGAAAGTGTGTCATCTAGAACAGGTAGTAAACGATTATCAATCTCAAACGCAACAACTTTTCCGGCTCCTCTTGCAAGGTGTTCTGTAAGCGCACCAATTCCTGGACCTATTTCAATTACACCAGTCTTTTTAGTCAACCCCGCATGGGAGACGATGTTTCGTAACACATTTGGGTCAATTAAGAAGTTTTGTCCAAGACTCTTTTTAAAAGCAAATCCATGCTTTTTAAGAATCTCATTCGTCCTGCCCGGAGTTGCGATATCTTTATACATATTAAATTTCCTCCCTGTCAAGATTTTTTAACGCTTCGCTTAAGCAATCTATATCAATGCGAAACATTTCAAGGCGTTTTTTTAAACCTTTTCCATTGACTTGACCAATGCGCAACATTTCACTTAACTGTTCACGTCTTTTTCTAGCCTCCGGGTGTCCAATTAGCTTCGCTGCGATTAAATCTTCAAGTGGAATATCAATAGGTGGTAGATTATCGATTGTATATACTGAGCGAATTGCCTCACGTATATCATCGTCTTTTGCGTGTTCAATCCCAATCTTTTTACCGTTTTTTGCGATTGTTTTCTTTTTTTCCAAAAAAGCATGTTTTACGCCCGCTACACGCTGTTCAATAATTGCGCGGATTCTTCTGCCTGGATAGTCTGGGTCAGTGAATACGATGACGCCACGCGTTTCCTGAGCGTGTTGTATACGGATAAGTGTCAATTCATCAATAGCTGAACCATTCGTTTCAATTGTATCCGCATTTGTAGCACGTTTTACAGCTACCGTATCCGATTTTCCTTCTACGACGATTACTTCTTTTATATTCATAATAAATCCTCTTTCCATTCAAACATAATAAGTATGGTCACATATAATTACGTTCAGGTTTTCGCCTGAACCTACTAGGAATAGTTATTGAAAAACGGACTCATCCGCCTCTGCTAAATGCAGTCAAAGTAATTCTACTCTCTACATAAAGCGTTGTACAGAAGAGCACTTAAATAAACATGAAAATCCACAGGACTATTGTAAGTCCTGTGGATACGTATTAATTAATTAATTAATGACTTTAACTTTTACTTGACGTCTACCAAACTTATAAGCGTCCGATTTTGTCGGGACATGTAGGTCAATCTTCATTCCTTTTATGGCACCGCCTGTATCTCCCGCCACTGCATAACCATAACCTTCAACCCACACTTTTGACCCTAATGGGATTACACTTGGATCAACTGCAATCACTTTTAAATTAGGATTTGAACGTAAATTGATTCCCGTAGCTGTAATGCCTGAACAACCATTACAATGCGCGGTGTAAGCCGTTGCCGTTACATAAAACTCTGTGCCACCAGAAGGTGCTGCAGAGTTATTACGTGATACAGCTACTCCACTTTTTGATTTGGTTGTAGAAGCACTCGCGACCAATACTTTTGTCCCGATTTTCACAATCTTTTTCTTTGGTTCCTTAATTGTTGTCTCTTCAACCATTTTACGAGAAACTTCTTTTCCGTTTTCTTTAAGTATCTCAAACTTACGTGAAACTTTACCATTCTCTCCATTTTGAACAACTTTCTCTCGTCCTTTAAGTAAAGATGAATCGCTTCTAGTTTCAACTGCAAAATCCGCAGATTCTTCCACTACATCGGTGACCTTTTCGACTCGTACAATTCTGACAACAGCATTTGGCATTACAAGTTCTTGCTCATATGCTTCCAACCGGTCCAAATCGCTCAATTGAATATCCTTTTTCTTTAAAAAGTCAGCGACCGTAGTCGAAGTCGTCCAATATTTCTCTTCTTTCCCACCGTCATTCAACGTAACTTCGTATGCTTTCAGAACGGTAATTGAATCGTCGTCAATTAGTTCCTCGTTCAGTTCTGGTATTACTTTGTCATGTTCTCCAATTACGATACCTGCTTCTTCGAGGACTTCATTAACCGTACTTTTCGTTGTCCATATGGATTTTTTATCCTTATCAACGAGTATTGCTACTTGCTTAGATTGTTCCCATCGAATCGATAAACCATCCACGATTGATGTATTCATTGAGGGTACTATTAAATCATTTTTTGCGATATCTATCTCTTGTTCGGATAATAGATCTTCTACTGTATGTGCGTGCGTCTTGATTTCTAGTTCTTCACCATTCACATCAAATGTGACTGACTTTTTTGTACCTTCATAGAAAACGAGTGTAATTACAGTGAAAAACAACATAACTGCTAAAACTGTAACCGCAACTTCTTTACTCCTCAATGAACTAAAGAACAGACTTTTCATGGGTCTATTTGACATGAAAAAAATTCCTCCTTCATCACTCGTGTGATTATATAGGTTACTTTTCCGGGTGTCAACTTATGCGAATTTGAAATATAGCAGAATAAGGAAGTAAACTCCTCATTCAAAGTATAGCTACTATATCAATCTTTTAAACATTTAATCTTATAAATATTCAAAGCATTTTCCGTTGTTACTCTCGCAACTTCCTCAACAGGTATTTCTTTAAGTCTTGCAATCTCTTCTGCTACCAACGTTACAAGAGCAGGTTCATTTCTTTTCCCACGATATGGATGTGGTGCTAAGTAAGGTGCATCTGTTTCAATTAATAAGTGTTTAAGTGAAATTTCCGTTGCAATTTTCTTCGGCATCTTCGCATTTTTAAATGTTACTGGGCCTCCAAGAGAAATAAAAAAGTTCATGCCAATGCATTCTTTTGCCATTTCTACGCTACCACCAAAACAGTGCATTATTCCGCCTGTTTTTTCGGCATTTTCCTCTTTCAAAATACGAACGACATCTGCTGTTGCATCGCGATTATGAATGATAACCGGCAAGTTGACTTTTTGTGCTAACTTGATTTGTTTTCTAAACAATTCTTGCTGAACATCTTTTGAAGACTTTTCCCAATGATAATCAAGCCCCGTCTCGCCAATGCCTACCACTTTTGGATGGACTGTAAGAGATTCAATCCATGCTAAATCCTCATCTGTACAATCGATAGCATCTACTGGGTGCCAACCAATTACTGCATATATGAATGGATATTCTTCTATAAGTTCCATTGCTTTATTTATTGTTTTTCGATCAAAACCAACTACGATCATTTTATTCACACCTGCTTTTAAAGCACGCGCAATTACTTCATCGATATCTGTTTCATATTGGTCTGCGTTTAAATGAACATGAGTATCAATATACAAATTCCCACTCCTCACAACTACTTCATTGTATTTTAGTTCTTTGTTACTTTCCTTACGGTTATATTACAGTTTGATTACAATTTAAAGTCCTGTTGGAATATTCAAACCAATCTTACCCTGTTTTGTGGTTCACTATTCTTTATTTCCTTTTAATAGAAAAAGCAACGTTTCCATAAGGGACGCTGCTTTAATCTATAGTGAAGGAGCATCTAAACGGCTCCTTCCGCTTTTCTATTTGTCTAGTCTACAGGAGCCAGATGCTCGGGGTCATAAGTCCATTTACGAGGAGGCTGAAGTACGCCTCATCGTAAACCGCCTTATGCCTGTCGCATCTAAACGGCTCCTTCCGCTTTTCTATTTGTCTAGTCTACAGGAGCCAGATGCTCGGGGTCATAAGTCCATTTACGAGGAGGCTGAGGTACGCCTCATCGTAAACTGCCTTATGCCTGTCGCATCTAAACGGCTCCTTCCGCTTTTCTATTTCACTTGTGATCCGTTTTTTAGGGATGGATCTACGGAGGTGATTTTTAAGATGCCGTCTGATTTTCCAGCTAGAATCATTCCTTGCGATAGCTCTCCGCGTAATTTAACAGGTTTTAGGTTTGCAACAACAATTACTTTCTGACCAATAAGTGCTTCAGGCTCATAATGTTCTGCGATTCCAGAAACCACTTGACGCTTTTCATATCCTAAATCTAATTGCAGTTTTAGTAATTTATCTGCCTTTGGTATTCTTTCACATGCGATAACTGTTGCAACACGCAGATCGACTTTCATAAAATCCTCAATTGCAATTTCATCAATTGGCGGTTCAGGAATTTCGATTGGTTTAACCTCGTCTGGTGCTGTTATCGCCATTTGCTCTCGTATATAAACAATTTCAACTTCAGGATCAAGTCGCGGGAAGATTGGTATTCCCTTTTCAATTACTTTTGTACCTTCTGGAATTGCATTAAAGTCACAAAGTGTATCCCAAGCAAGTAAGCTTTCATCAAGTCCCAATTGCGAAACAATCTGTTTTGGAGATTTTGTCATAAACGGCTGTAAAAGTACCGCAATATGTCGTAATGAAGTTGCAAGATGTACCATAACGGATGCTAGTTTTCCTTTATCAGCTTCTTCCCTTGCAAGTACCCAAGGCGAAGTTTCATCAATATACTTGTTTGTTCTCGAAATCAATGCCCAAAGCTCACCTAGTACAGTACTGAATTGCATATCCTCCATAGAAGACTCATACTTTTCCACAGTCTCAGTAATAAAGCCTAGCAAACTTTCATCGTATTCGGTTGGGACAAATCCTGTAGATGGAATATTCCCATCAAAATATTTATTGATCATCGATATTGTTCTGTTTAATAAATTTCCTAAGTCATTCGCAAGATCGTAATTTGTTCTTTCAACAAATGTTTCCGGAGAGAAAACACCGTCCTGACCAAATGGTAATTCGCGTAGTAAAAAGTAACGTGTCGCATCAAGTCCAAAACGCTCGACAAGCATTTCAGGATAAACAACATTCCCTTTAGATTTCGACATTTTACCATCTTTCATCATAATAAAACCATGTGCAAACACTTTTTTCGGCAACGGTAAGTCAAGTGCCATAAGAAAAATTGGCCAATAAATCGTATGGAAACGAACAATATCTTTCCCAACAACATGAACATCTGCAGGCCAGTACTTATTGAATAATGAGTCATCCGAAGATTCATATCCGAGTGCATTAATATAATTCGTCAACGCATCAACCCATACATAAATTACATGTTTTGGGTTTCCAGGCACTTTAATTCCCCAGTCAAAGGACATACGTGAAACCGATAAGTCTTCAAGTCCTGGTTTAATAAAGTTATTGATCATTTCATTTTTACGTGACTCAGGCTCAATAAACGTTGGATTGTCCTCATAATACTTCAACAATCGATCCGCATATTTTTTCATATTAAAGAAATACGACTCTTCTTTAATTTTTTGGACAGGTCGACCACAATCTGGGCAATTACCGTTATCAAGCTGAATTTCGCTAAAATAAGACTCACAAGGTGTACAATGCCAACCTTCATATTCACCTTTATAAATATCGCCGTTATCAAGAAACTTTTGAAAAATTTTCTCAACACCGACTTTGTGACGTTTTTCTGTTGTTCGGATAAAATCATCATACGAAATATCCATAAGCTTCCACACTTTTTTCGCTACATCAGCAATACCATCTACGTATTCCTGTGGTGGTAAACCTGCTTCATCTGCTTTTTCCTGTATCTTCTGTCCATGTTCATCCATCCCCGTAAGGAAATGTACATCATATCCACGTAACCTTTTATAACGGGCCATTGCATCGGAAGCTACTGTAGTATAAGCGGTACCAATATGGAATTTTCCGCTTGGGTAATAAATTGGTGTTGTAATATAATATGTTCTTCTTTGTTCAGCCACAAAAACTCCTCCAATATATATATGTATAGTTCTATTCTATCGAAAATACAAGAACGATACAACGAAATACTTCAGTTGACGATAGAAGTCTTCTCAACTTTATTCAAACACATACAAATTAACTCTACTAAAATCATTATTATTAATATCATAATATCAGAAATATTTTATTGACGTTAATTGGAAGAGTTGGTATGATAAATGAGACGATTGAAACATGTCCTATTATTTTGAAAACTATAATTGAAGGGGGATCGGTATCATGAAATCAACTGGTATTGTTAGAAAAGTAGACGAGCTTGGGCGCGTTGTTATTCCGATCGAATTACGCCGCACACTTGGTATTGCTCAAAAAGATGCTTTGGAAATTTACGTGGACGAAGACAAAATTATTTTGAAAAAGTATATGCCTAATATGACATGTTCAATAACTGGCGATGTCTCAGATGACAATTTACGTTTAATTGACGGCAAGTTAATTTTGAGCCCAGAAGGCGCTGAACAATTAATTCAAGAAATTCAAGAAAGATTAAAACAATAAACATTAATCCGGAGCGGAAATACGTTCCGGATTTTTTTCTCGTTTTTTAATACGATTCAACATGATACTCTTTATAAACATCGCGTCGACTCATTCCACGTTCAAGTGAAACCTCACGAATTGCCTCTTTCGATCGTATTTTTTTTCTATCCATCAATTCAATTACATGGTTCCTGGGAGAAAGTTCTTGCCACCAAACAACTTTCTCTTCTATTTCCAATCCATCGCCCCCTTCAAGGACAATGCAAAACTCTCCTCTTAGTTCGTTAGATTCTACCCAAACTAAAGCTTCTTCAAGCGTTCCACGTAAAAACTCTTCAAAGCGTTTCGTTAGCTCCCTTGCAAGAACAATACGTCTAGCACTTCCAAGCTGTTCATTCAGCGCTCGTATAGTTTCCTTCAATCTATGCGGTGCTTCATAGAAAATAATCGTTTCTTCTCTCATTTTCAACATGTCTAGCTGGGTACTTCTTTCTTTTTTATTCCGAGATAAAAATCCATAGAAGAGAAATGGTTGTGGTATAAGTCCAGAGGCAACAAGTGCGCTGATGGCTGCATTTGCTCCCGGTACCGGTACAACATCATATCCCTCGTTAATCGCTTTTGAAACAATATCCACACCCGGATCTGATATACAAGGCATTCCAGCATCACTAACAAGTGCTACGCTTTTCCCTTCATTAAGGAGGCCTAATATCTTTTCTCCACCAACTAGAATATTATGTTCATGATAGCTTGTTAGTGGAGTTTTTATTTCAAAATGATTGCATAACTTAATTGTATTTCTGGTATCTTCAGCGGCTATCATATCTACTTCCTTCATTATGCGAATGGCTCGGTATGTCATATCTTCTAGATTCCCAATGGGTGTTCCAACAAGAAACAACTTTCCGCCTCCAATTTCAGCACTCTTTTGCGACTTCATCCTTATCTGACCCCTTCGCAATATAAATTTCTTTCTCAAATCGCTTTAATTGTTTAAATCTATACTCGGCTTGCATTGCTTGACGTTGTGTTTCATGTTTTTCGTGATAGATGCAATGTACGGGAAGTTTAGCCCTCGTATATTTTGCACCCTTGCCTTCATTATGCACCCGAAGCCTTCGTTCTAAATTATTTGTATACCCGGCATAGTACGATCCGTCACTACATTCAAGTACATAAAACAGATGATTAGCTATTTTGACCATAAAGTAAAAGCCTCACTTCTTCTGTATATTCGCCATTTGGACCGTATACATATAGTGGAGGCAATATCTTCAAGTCGGGCCTACCATCTTTCGTACCTTCTATAAGTAGTGTGTTTGCATCCTTCCCTTCTTTTGGATAAACAAACTGAATTCGTTTCGGTTCGATTCGATTCGCCCTCATTGCAGTAACAATATCCAACAGTCGTCCAGGACGATGAACAAACGCCGCTTTTCCGCCTTGTTTCAACAACTCGCTGGCGGATTGTATTGCTTGTTCAAGTGTTAGATGTATTTCATGCCTGGCAATGGCTACATGCTCTTTTAAATTTTTTTCACTTGCTTCATGGGCTGGAAAATATGGGGGATTGCAAGTCACTGTATCATATAATTCATAGCCTATTTTTGCAGCAATCCCAATAACGTCATCATTTAGAATACGTATTTGTTGTTCAAGATTATTGTAACGTACGCTCCTGTCTGCCATGTCCGCTAGTTTTTCCTGTAGCTCAACTGCAGTGATTTCAGCTTTTGTTCTTGCACTTAAAAATAGCGGGATAGCCCCATTACCTGCACAAAGATCAACAACTTTACCTGCTCGAAGTGGTAAATAGGCAAATTTAGCAAGCAGCACAGCATCTAGGGAAAAAGAAAATACAGAAGGACTCTGAATAATTCTCAAGTTTTCTGCCAATAAATAATCCAGTCGTTCATCATCAATCAATAAATCTTTCATACAATCACTCCTATCAAAAGAAAAAAAGCCGACGCCTACATCACAATAGGTTCGGCTTTAATTACACATTTTGTTTGTTTAAGAAAGAAAGACAAAACAGACAGTCTTCGCCTTTACGAGCACTACCATAATGGACATTACAAACATGAAAACCCTCATTATAGAGACGTGCCAAATTATCGACACCCTCACCAACATCAATTGTTTGTCCCTTTTTTTCAAGTTGTTGTTTCTTCGTTGGTTGTTGTAATTCCAAATCAATTTCTTCAAGCCTTTTACGCAGATGATGATTTTCGAGTTGAAGCGAATAGTTTTCCTCCGTCATTTCTGCGACGAATCCTATCAATTCACGGAATTTCTTATGCATGGCTTCAAGCTCTTGTTCAAACTCCATCACTCTGTCTAAAAAATTCCTTTCTTTCAACTTTCTCACCCCATCACTTTATCAAATGAGCCATATTATTTTCTGGATTCATTATTTCCTCTAAGGTATATTCTAGGACAAGATCTTGTTCAATTAAACTAACTTGAAGCAGTCGTTCTAGAAGGTTTAAACCGACAACTCTTCCAACTCCCTCAGGTGTTTCAACCTTAGTTCCAACATCTGGCATGAGTGCTTTTGCTTGCTCATAATCGTCATTTTCATACTTTAAACAACACATTAAACGACCACATAAACCTGATATTTTAGATGGATTTAGAGATAAATTCTGATCTTTTGCCATCTTAATCGAAACAGGTTCAAAATCGCCTAAAAATGTAGAGCAACAAAGCATTCTACCGCAAGGGCCGATACCGCCAAGCATTTTTGCTTCATCTCGAACTCCTATTTGACGTAATTCAATACGCGTTCTAAAAATCGAAGCAAGATCCTTAACAAGGTTTCTAAAATCTACCCTGCCCTCCGCCGTGAAATAAAAGACGATTTTATTCCTGTCGAAAGTATATTCTACATCAACGAGTTTCATCTCAAGCTTATGTTCATCAATCTTATCGACGCCTGTTTCAAAAGCTCGTATAGCTTCACTGTTGTTTTCTTCCACTCTATCTAAGTCAGCTGATGTGGCAGGACGAACTACTTTTTTCAACGGTAAAACAATGTCATTTTCATCAACTTCACGGGCACAAATGACAATTTTTCCGTACTCGACTCCTCTAGCTGTTTCGACAATTACGTAATTGCCTTCTTCAAGTTCATAATCACGTGGATCGAAATAATATATTTTACCCGCTTTTTTAAAACGGACTCCTACTACTTTATACAACAAGTAACCCCTCCTGCATGTTGAGCACCAATTGTTCCATAAGAAGCGTGCGATTCATATTACTGTTCAGATGCCGTTTGGATTGTAGCACCGCTTCCATTATCGCAGAGAGACGGCCATACGTCATCCTCATTGCAAGACCTTTGAAAAAGTCTTTTTGGTCTGGGAAAGTTAACGTCGAATCCAATCCTGCTTTTAATGTTACAATGTCTCGGTAAACATATAAAAGCAAATCAAGTCCAAGATCAACCTCTTCCTTTTCTTTAATAACTTGCAACCAGTTTGTTTGTATAAATAAAAGTGCTTCATGGACATTTGTTTCTGATGCTTCTACTAATTTTAACACTGTTTTTCGTACCTGTGCAAATTGTTCATCGTTTGCTAGCAATAAAGCTTCATTATTATTAGACGTTATCATTGTCACAGTTGCTGCCATTGACATTGTAAGGTCTTTTTCTATAAGTTCATTTATCATTACATCACGAGATGGGGGAAGGAATGGTATGCGTTGACAACGAGACTGAATTGTTGGAAGAAGTGACTGATAAGAATCCGTCAGTAGGATTGCTGTTACATCACCCTCCGGCTCTTCAAGAAACTTAAGCAGTGTATTTGCAGCTGCGTTATTCATCCGATCAGCAGATTTGATAATATAAATTTTCCTGCCTGACTCGTAACCTTTTCTTGTCATATTGAATATAAGTTCTGATATCTGTTCTTTCTTAATGTTTTGTCCGTCGGGGTGTATCAATGTTATATTGGGATGATTACCAGTAGACACCCTTCGACAGGAACTACATGTTTCACATGGAACATATTCGACAGGACTTTTACAAAGCAGAAGCTTTGCAAAAAACAGTGCTGTCGCTTCTTTTCCTGTTCCATTTTTTCCGTCAAACAAGTATGCATGTCCTATCCGATTATTCTTAAAAGTAGAAGAGAGTCGTGTAATAACAGCCTTCTGACTTTTAACAAGTATATCCTGCTCTTCCGGTGCCATTATGCTGTCCCTCCTATTTCAAAAAAGCCCGTGTTTCTAAGTGACAGAAAACACGGGTTTACATATATAAGTTAATAAGAAGCCCTTTAATTTCTCCGATTTTATCTAATAAGTCGATAGATGTCTTTTCTTCATTCAATAAATCCTCAGCCAATTCAATTAATAATACATCGACTGTTTCTACAATCTTCAGTCGTCGTCCTTCACCAAACTGATTCCATGTATGCGATTGTTTTAACCCCATACCTGATTCAACGGCTTCTTTCATAAATCGACGAACGAGCATTTTAAATTTAGCCATATCGCGAAGATTTCTAGATCTTGCAATGCGATCTGAGGCAGTGGAAATATCGCCTAATAGACGGGTAACTTGCTCCCCATGAAGCTTTTGCCCTTGTTTTTCAACCATTTTCCCAAACTGATCCCCACTGCGTGAGTTTTGTATTTGTTCATTCCTAACTTTATCAAGGCCAGTTCGGTAATCACTATTGACTTTCATTATACTTCATTCCAATCATTAAAAATGATGAAAATGTTCAATTGGAAGAACGAATACCGTTGCTCCACCGACTTCAACTTCAACAGGGTAAGGAATATATGAATCCGCATTTCCACCCATTGGAGATACAGGGGCAACCATTTGATCCCTTGAACGACAATTTTCCCGTATAAGCTCAAGTGCTTTCGGTACGAGACTTTCATCGGTACCTACAAGAAAGGTCGTGTTCCCAGATCTAAGAAAACCACCCGTACTAGCCAATTTTGTCGCTCTAAAATCATTTTTTGTTAACGCAGCGGACAACCGGTTACTATCTTGATCCTGTACAACAGCTACAATCAATTTCACGATTATCTCTCCCTTTAGGTTACTTTTCTTCATTATACCATGAATCTTGATATTATATGAATTTGGACATGATTTCCCATACATTTTCCTTTACAATCTTTTTAGATTGGCTCGCATCCGTTTTATGAATACGATTTGGAAAACGGTCAATTAGTAATTGATATCCTTCATAAACCTTTTTGTGGAAGTTTATGCTCTCGTTGTCTAGTCTGTTTTGTTCCCGTTCATTATTATTGGATATTCTTGCAAGACCATCCTCGGGATTAATATCGAAAAATATTGTCAAATCCGGCATCGTATCACCAATTGCAAATCGATTGATTGAAAGGACTTCGTCAATACCAAGCCCCCTTGCATATCCCTGATACGCCAAGGAACTATCAATAAACCGGTCACATAAAACAATTGAACCCTTTTGCAACGCCGGGATCACTATTTCTGTAAGATGTTGACGTCGTGCGGCAGCATATAGTAGAGCTTCCGTCTTTGCGTCCATTTCCTTATGTCTATTATCAAGAATAATATGTCGAATCTTTTCTGCTATTGGAACTCCGCCCGGTTCACGGGTTAAAATGACTTTCCTATCATTACTTATAAGTCGATCATACAACTCTTTAATTACAGTTGTTTTCCCAGCACCCTCAGGACCTTCAAAGGTAATGAATAACCCCTTATCTGTCATGTTATTCGTCCACCTTTCTATTTACTACTAAAATTTGTTTTTCATTTAAACGAATAGCCCCTTGAAATTTCGCGCCGCTCTTATGAAGTGCAACAAGAGAATTCACATGGTCTTTCGTTAACTTCTCTCCCCCAAGTAAAAGAGGAATCCCTGGTGGATATGGAATTATTGATGAAGCCAAAATTTCACCAATAGCATCTTCATAAGCAATCCATGAAGTTTGATAATTCTTTAGTTCATTAAATGAAAAACTTAAACTTGATATCTCTTTATCAAGGGGTAGAGCATCCTTTAAAACATTTACTTTCATTGAGCTATCAAGCTTAGAAAATGCTCTTTCAATTTTATTACATATTTCATCAAAAGGAAATTCAATGTCAACCTTGAGTAGCGGTAAAATAAATAGAACCTGATGCATATCTGCCAGCTCCGAATAAAGCCCTTCTATATTAAAGAGTTTTTGCAGGTCAAAACCTGAATAATCATTTGCACGTATAAGTAATTTAAGCGGATCATCCATTTCAAGAACAAATAAATGTGGGATCTTTTTTAGGTTTAAAATAAAGTTATTCCTTTGTTTTATAAATTTTAGTTTATCTTCTTCATTAAATGATTCAGCATATGCACGTGCATCATCCAAAGAAGCCATTAAAAGATAGGATGGACTACTCGATTGCAACATACCTAAATAATGTGCTACTCGCTCAGAACTAACCAATTTAGATTTCACATGAAGAAAAGAAGCCATTGTCATTGCAGGAAGCGTCTTGTGTGCCGAATGCACGACAACGTCAGCACCAAGTTCAAGTGCCGATTGTGGGAACGGTTCTCCCACAACAAAATGGGCACCATGAGCTTCGTCAACAAGAACGGGGATATCGTGTCCATGACAGAATGAAATTATCTCTTCTAACTCTACTCCCGTTACACCATAATACGTAGGATATGTAAGAATAACCGCTTTCGACTCAGGATACTCTTTAACTGTCTTACGGATCTGAGAGGCCATTACAGTTCCCATTGTTCTTGACTCACTATCCCAAGGAGGTGAGACAAGGATAGCTGTCGCACCAGTCAATTCAATTGCATGGAAAATCGACTTATGTGCATTTCGTTGCACAATGATTAGATCTCCCATGCCACAGGAAGCATAGATCATAGCCAGATTACCAACCGTTGAACCATTAACGAGGAAGAAACTTCGATCAGACCCGTAAAACATCGTCAATCGTTCCATAGCGTCTTTTAATACTCCTTCTGGTTCATGAAGATCATCAAGACCTTCGAGCTCGGTCAAGTCATAACGGAGCGCTAGACGTAAATCTGATGGCAGTCCCGATAGGGCACCACTCTTATGTCCTGGTACATGAAGTGAAACTGGACTACTTTCCAAAAATTTAATAAGTTGTTGAACAAGCGGACGGTTCGCATAACTCAATTTATATTTCACTTCCTCTTCCATCCATAATAAATTAAGAAGCATTTATAGTATTTCATATTTATGTATAAAAAAAAAGCTACTACCATTAAAGGTAATAACTTCTTTAGTGCCTGGCAACGTCCTACTCTTGCAGGGGGGAACCCCCAACTACCATCGGCGCTGAAGAGCTTAACTACCGTGTTCGAGATGGGAACGGGTGTGACCTCTTCGCTATTGCCACCAGACTTGAATGTTCTCTTTCAAGGACATTACTTATTATATCAAGTGATGCTAAAATTACAAGCATTAGTTTTATGAACGTTGCTTGTTCGTTCAAAACTGGATAAAACAGACATTTTTTTTGGAAGAATCGTTAGATTCTTCCGACGAATCGAGGTCAATCATACCTCTTCATTTTATTGGTTAAGTCCTCGATCAATTAGTATCCGTCAGCTACACACGTCGCCGCGCTTACACCCCGGACCTATCAACCTCATCTTCTTTGAGGGATCTTACTTACTTGCGTAATGGGAAATCTCATCTCGAAGGGGGCTTCATGCTTAGATGCTTTCAGCATTTATCCCGTCCATACGTAGCTACCCAGCGATGCCTTTGGCAAGACAACTGGTACACCAGCGGTATGTCCATCCCGGTCCTCTCGTACTAAGGACAGCTCTTCTCAAATTTCCTGCGCCCGCGACGGATAGGGACCGAACTGTCTCACGACGTTCTGAACCCAGCTCGCGTACCGCTTTAATGGGCGAACAGCCCAACCCTTGGGACCGACTACAGCCCCAGGATGCGATGAGCCGACATCGAGGTGCCAAACCTCCCCGTCGATGTGGACTCTTGGGGGAGATAAGCCTGTTATCCCCGGGGTAGCTTTTATCCGTTGAGCGATGGCCCTTCCATGCGGAACCACCGGATCACTAAGCCCGTCTTTCGACCCTGCTCGACTTGTAGGTCTCGCAGTCAAGCTCCCTTATGCCTTTGCACTCTACGAATGATGTCCAACCATTCTGAGGGAACCTTTGGGCGCCTCCGTTACTCTTTAGGAGGCGACCGCCCCAGTCAAACTGCCCACCTGACACTGTCTCCTGCCCCGATAAGGGGCATGGGTTAGAAGTCCAATACAACCAGGGTAGTATCCCACCAACGCCTCCTCCGAAGCTAGCGCTCCGGAATCTAAGGCTCCTACCTATCCTGTACAGGTTGCATCGGAATTCAATATCAAGCTACAGTAAAGCTCCACGGGGTCTTTCCGTCCTGTCGCGGGTAACCTGCATCTTCACAGGTACTATAATTTCACCGAGTCTCTCGTTGAGACAGTGCCCAGATCGTTACGCCTTTCGTGCGGGTCGGAACTTACCCGACAAGGAATTTCGCTACCTTAGGACCGTTATAGTTACGGCCGCCGTTTACTGGGGCTTCAATTCGAAGCTTCGCTTGCGCTAACCTCTCCTCTTAACCTTCCAGCACCGGGCAGGCGTCAGCCCCTATACTTCACCTTGCGGTTTTGCAGAGACCTGTGTTTTTGCTAAACAGTCGCCTGGGCCTATTCACTGCGGCTCTCTCGGGCTTTAACACCCTACCAGAGCACCCCTTCTCCCGAAGTTACGGGGTCATTTTGCCGAGTTCCTTAACGAGAGTTCTCTCGATCACCTTAGGATTCTCTCCTCGCCTACCTGTGTCGGTTTGCGGTACAGGCACCTCCCGCCTCGCTAGAGGCTTTTCTTGGCAGCGTGAAATCAGGGACTCCAGGGAATACTCCCCTTGCCATCACAGCTCAATGTTATAGAAATGGGATTTGCCTCATTTCACACCTCACTGCTTAGACGCACATAACCAACAGTGCGCTCACCCTATCCTACTGCGTCACCCCATTGCTCAAACGGCGGGGAGGTGGTACAGGAATATCAACCTGTTGTCCATCGTCTACGCCTTTCGGCCTCAACTTAGGTCCTGACTAACCCTGAGCGGACGAGCCTTCCTCAGGAAACCTTGGGCATTCGGTGGAAGGGATTCTCACCCTTCTTTCGCTACTCATACCGGCATTCTCACTTCCAAGCGCTCCACTAGTCCTTACGATCTAGCTTCGACGCCCTTGGAACGCTCTCCTACCACTGACACAAAAGTGTCAATCCACAGTTTCGGTGATCTGTTTAGCCCCGGTACATTTTCGGCGCAGCGCCACTCGACCAGTGAGCTATTACGCACTCTTTAAATGATGGCTGCTTCTGAGCCAACATCCTGGTTGTCTGGGCAACGCCACATCCTTTTCCACTTAACAGATACTTGGGGACCTTAACTGGTGGTCTGGGCTGTTTCCCTCTCGACTACGGATCTTATCACCCGCAGTCTGACTCCCAAACATAAATCTTCGGCATTCGGAGTTTGTCTGAATTCGGTAACCCGGGATGGGCCCCTAGTCCAAACAGTGCTCTACCTCCGAGATTCTATCGTTTGAGGCTAGCCCTAAAGCTATTTCGGAGAGAACCAGCTATCTCCAGGTTCGATTGGAATTTCACCGCTACCCACACCTCATCCCCGCATTTTTCAACATACGTGGGTTCGGGCCTCCAGTAAGTGTTACCTTACCTTCACCCTGGACATGGGTAGATCACCTGGTTTCGGGTCTACGACCCCATACTTATTCGCCCTATTCAGACTCGCTTTCGCTGCGGCTCCGCATTCTCTGCTTAACCTTGCATGGAATCAGTAACTCGCCGGTTCATTCTACAAAAGGCACGCCATCACCCAGCGTATTTCCCCGAAGGAAAATACGCACCGGGCTCTGACTACTTGTAGGCACATGGTTTCAGGATCTATTTCACTCCCCTTCCGGGGTGCTTTTCACCTTTCCCTCACGGTACTGGTTCACTATCGGTCACTAGGGAGTATTTAGCCTTGGGAGATGGTCCTCCCGGATTCCGACGGAATTTCACGTGTTCCGCCGTACTCAGGATACACTCTGGAGAGAATGAACTTTCGACTACGGGGCTTTTACCCTTTATTGCGGACCTTTCCAGATCGCTTCGTCTAATTCATTCCTTTGTAACTCCGTATAGAGTGTCCTACAACCCCAGGAAGCAAGCTTCCTGGTTTGGGCTCTTCCCGTTTCGCTCGCCGCTACTCAGGGAATCGAATTTCTTTCTCTTCCTCCGGATACTTAGATGTTTCAGTTCTCCGGGTGTGCCTCGTTTACGCTATGTATTCACGTAAACGTACTACCCTATTAAAGGTAGTGGGTTTCCCCATTCGGAAATCTCCGGATCAAAGCTTACTTACAGCTCCCCGGAGCATATCGGTGTTAGTGCCGTCCTTCTTAGGCTCCTAGTGCCAAGGCATCCGCCATGCGCCCTTTCTAACTTAACCATTAGAGTTTCGATACACGTCGCATTGCGTTGTCAGCTTCACTCTTTTAGTCAGTCACGTACCTGAGTACGCTCCTTCCCTCACTCGATTGCTTCCTAGCACTGCTTGTGTCTCCAAACTCTACTTAGCGAATCGTTCATTGCAGCGATGCAAATCCAGATTCTTAAAAAGGTACTGTAAATTAGTAAACTAATTTACATGATTGATTCTTGATTGTTTTTATTAATGTCGTTTTATCCAGTTTTCAATGAACAAGTTTTGAATTCTCGTTAATACCATATTTTATAAACGGTTGTTCAAGCTAAAACATGCTTGAAAACCTATTTATCGCCAAAAAAATAGACCTATGGATACAATTTTAGCAGAAACCGCTAAAATTGTTTAATGAGCCTTCAAAACTGAACGCAAAACGTCGTTAGCGAAGAATATTTATATTCTTCATTTTATAGATCAGAGATCTATATTCCGAATGTCTAGACTTCACATACCAAAGTATGATCTGCTCGTAGACAAATTCCTTAGAAAGGAGGTGATCCAGCCGCACCTTCCGATACGGCTACCTTGTTACGACTTCACCCCAATCATCTGTCCCACCTTCGGCGGCTGGCTCCCACAAGGGGTTACCTCACCGACTTCGGGTGTTACAAACTCTCGTGGTGTGACGGGCGGTGTGTACAAGACCCGGGAACGTATTCACCGTGGCATGCTGATCCACGATTACTAGCGATTCCGGCTTCATGCAGGCGAGTTGCAGCCTGCAATCCGAACTGGGAACGGTTTTATCGGATTGGCTCCCCCTCGCGGGTTGGCAACCGTCTGTACCGTCCATTGTAGCACGTGTGTAGCCCAGGTCATAAGGGGCATGATGATTTGACGTCATCCCCACCTTCCTCCGATTTATCACCGGCAGTCACCTTAGAGTGCCCAACTGAATGGTGGCAACTAAGATCAAGGGTTGCGCTCGTTACGGGACTTAACCCAACATCTCACGACACGAGCTGACGACAACCATGCACCACCTGTCACCGCTGTCCCCGAAGGGAAAAGTGTATCTCTACACCGGTCAGCGGGATGTCAAGACCTGGTAAGGTTCTTCGCGTTGCTTCGAATTAAACCACATGCTCCACCGCTTGTGCGGGTCCCCGTCAATTCCTTTGAGTTTCAGCCTTGCGGCCGTACTCCCCAGGCGGAGTGCTTAATGCGTTAGCTGCAGCACTAAGGGGCGGAAACCCCCTAACACTTAGCACTCATCGTTTACGGCGTGGACTACCAGGGTATCTAATCCTGTTTGCTCCCCACGCTTTCGCGCCTCAGCGTCAGTTACAGACCAGAAAGCCGCCTTCGCCACTGGTGTTCCTCCACATCTCTACGCATTTCACCGCTACACGTGGAATTCCGCTTTCCTCTTCTGTACTCAAGTCCTTCAGTTTCCAATGACCTTCCACGGTTGAGCCGTGGGCTTTCACATCAGACTTAAAAGACCGCCTGCGCGCGCTTTACGCCCAATAATTCCGGACAACGCTTGCCACCTACGTATTACCGCGGCTGCTGGCACGTAGTTAGCCGTGGCTTTCTAATGAGGTACCGTCAAGGTACGGGCAGTTACTCCCGTACTTGTTCTTCCCTCACAACAGAGCTTTACGATCCGAAAACCTTCTTCACTCACGCGGCATTGCTCCATCAGACTTTCGTCCATTGTGGAAGATTCCCTACTGCTGCCTCCCGTAGGAGTCTGGGCCGTGTCTCAGTCCCAGTGTGGCCGATCACCCTCTCAGGTCGGCTACGCATCGTCGCCTTGGTAAGCCGTTACCTTACCAACTAGCTAATGCGCCGCGGGCCCATCCTGCAGTGACAGCCGAAACCGTCTTTCAGAGTACTCTCATGCGAGAGTACTGATTATTCGGTATTAGCCCCGGTTTCCCGGAGTTATCCCCATCTGCAGGGCAGGTTGCCCACGTGTTACTCACCCATCCGCCGCTAATCTAAAGGAGCAAGCTCCAATAGATTCGCTCGACTTGCATGTATTAGGCATGCCGCCAGCGTTCGTCCTGAGCCAGGATCAAACTCTCCATAATACTGGCTAGTCGATACGCAGCACATCACGTTGTCGATTTCGCTTGATCAGTCGGTCACGTACCCAAAAGTACGTTCCCTCCTTCTCGCGCTCATCTCCTAGTGCTGCACTACGTCTCGACCGCCAGTGAATACAGAAACTTGAATAGCTCTAGTTTCTATGCTGGCATTAATGAAGAGTGTACTTAGTTCTTCGTAAACGAGGAATAAAGCATTCTTCAATGATGTCATGTCGAAGGATTGAAATTCAATCCTTCTGGTTGTTTCTGTTCTGCTGACGGAAATCAGCTTACTTGGAAACGTTTATACTCTGTACACCGAAGTGTATCGAGTTTAAAAATTCTATCGACGTTTTGCTGTTCAGTTTTCAAGGTTCATTTATAAGAATCTATATTTCATTTTTTTATTTACCAAGTTGCTATTCTCTCGACTGCAACTCTTATATCATAACAAATCGTGTACACCATGTCAACAACAATTTTCAACTCTTTATTTAAGTTGTTATTCGTTGTTTGTTACGGGTAATTTGCAACGACACTTAATATAACATCTATTCATTTTAATTGCAACCCTTAATTTAAAGTCTATCTATATAGAACGTAAATGAACTTATAACCCCTTATTAGCAAGTATCAGATAGTACTCGTTCAACAGCAATACTACGGTTTACTGTTAGATCCATAATCGAGCCATTGCTTAACTTTACCATTGGACGTAATCGAGCATCTCGATGCACAAATATTACTTCACCTTCATCACCGTTAGTCAGTCTAACCTTTGTTCCAATGGAAAGATCGCCTACTAAGTTATGCAATGCTTGGACGACTTTAATATCAAACTTACCAAACTCTTCTTCTGTAATCATCTCAATTACTTTATATGGTGATACTTTTTCCCGATATACCCTTTCAGAAGTCATTGCATGAAAGACATCTGCGACTGCAACTATTTGAGAATAGATTGAAATCTCTTCTCTTTTTTCCCCGCGTGGATACCCACTGCCGTCTAATCGTTCATGATGTTGAATGATAGCTAATTTCATCTCTTGACGAAGTAAAGGAGTATCTTGGATCATTTGATAACTATAAATAGTATGTTTTTTTACTTCGTTAAACTCACTACTCGTTAAAAAAGCAGCTTTATTTATAATAGATTCATCTATTTTGGCCATACCACAATCGGCAAGTGCACCTGATATGCCCACTTGTATTGTCTGTCCTAACGGCAATTCCATCTGATTACTAATTGCCGATGATAAAATTCCGACAGCAATTGAATGATGATACATATATTCTTTTAAATTTGAAAGATCATTTAGAATTGGCAGCAATTTCTTTTGTCCAATGAACGCATCAACCAATGGTATAATAATTGCCCGTACTTTCGCTACGTCCGGTTTAATACCTGCTTGCCAACTGCTAAATTCCTTTTTATACTTTTGCACTGCATCACGATATAAAGTTACTGTGTCAATTTGATTCATTGGTATTTTGGAAAGTATATCGTCAGGGTCAATAGAAGCAAAGTCATCCGAATCTAGAGATTCTTCTTTCTTAATAACAACAAGGTCATGAACTTTTATCTTCTTTACACCAAAAACATCTAATATTTCCAAATGTTCAGCTGTAAGTTCAGAGTTTTGTCTAATAATAGGATTACTTGTATTCGCAAATATATCTTCACTAATTCTAAATCCCGGGCGCAGGCCACTCACTTTTACATAACTAGCTTCCATTATGACATTCTCCAACTTTCTATTATATTCTTTATTTTCACTTTACCCTAAAGATTGAATGAAATCGATTTTAACATAAAAAAGTTGCTAGAATGGCAATAAAACCACTCTAACAACTTTTAATTACTTAGGATTGATTTTCATCATCTTCAGCTGAATTTGTTTCCACTTCTATTTCACCATTACTTTCAATAATGACCTCTTCAGTACTTTCTTCATCAATACTTTCCTCTTCTATCTCTTCTTTTAAAACTTTTGCGACTGTTGCTACTAGCTCGTCTTCTCCAAGTCGGATAAGTCGAACACCTTGCGTGCTTCTACCGATGACGGATATATCTTCAATGGCCATCCGAATTAATATTCCGTGTATCGTTATCAACATTAAATCTTCAGTTCCGTCAACGGCTTTCATCGCGACTAGTAATCCATTTCTTTCAGTTACATTTAGTGTTTTAAGTCCATAACCACCACGTGACTGGATACGGTACTCCTCAATAGGTGTCCGCTTTCCAAAACCTTTTTCAGTAACTACTAGAATTTCCTCGCCATCGCTGACGATATCCATTCCTACAGCAATATCACCTTTACGCAAACGAATACCACGAACACCGCCCGCTACTCGGCCCATTGTTCGGATATCTGTCTCATTAAACTTAATAAGCATTCCGTTTTTAGATCCAATGACAATATCTTGATTTCCACTTGTCATTTTAACTCCGATTAATTCATCATCACCACGTAAGGTAAGAGCAATTAACCCGTTTGAACGAATATTAGCAAATGCAGAAACTGGCGTTCTCTTGGCAATACCGTTTTGAGTAACGAAAAAGAAGTATTTATCTTCTTCAAATTTGTCAACTGGTATCATTGCCGTTACTTTTTCATTTTTGTCAACACCAAGCAAGTTGATAATTGGAAGTCCCTTGGCAGTACGACTGAATTCAGGTACTTGATATCCCTTCGTACGGAATACACGACCTTTACTTGTAAAGAACAAGATTGTGTCATGAGTCGAAGTGTTAAGCATATGCTCAACAAAGTCATCATCATTTGTTCCCATACCTTGGATTCCACGACCGCCTCGGCGTTGACTACGATATGTGTTTGCAGGTAAACGTTTAATATAACCGTTATGAGTAAGTGTCAATACTGAGTTTTCAACAGGAATTAAATCCTCATCCTCAATCATTTCTGCTCCACCTAATGTTATTTCAGTTCTGCGTTTATCTGCAAAGCGCTCTTTTACTTCAAGTAATTCTTCACGAATAATTTCGAGCAATTTATCCTCATCCGCTAGAATTGAGCGCAATTCAGTGATAAGAATCTGAAGTGTATTGTATTCTTCCTCGATTTTATCACGCTCAAGACCTGTTAACCGTTGAAGACGCATATCTAGGATTGCTTGTGCTTGTCGTGCAGACAAATCGAATTTCTCAATCAACCCTGTTTTTGCTTCATCCGCTGTTTTTGAACCACGAATTAAAGTAATGATTTCATCAATATTATCCAGTGCAATTCTAAGACCTTCTAGAATATGTGCGCGATCTTCAGCCCTTTTTAAATCGTATATAGTTCGTCTACGAATGACGACCTTTTGATGCTCTAAATAGTGGTATAGAATTTCTTTCAATGCCAATATTTTTGGTTGTCCATCAACAAGTGCGAGCATGTTAACACCAAAACTGGATTGCAAAGCAGTTTGTTTATAAAGGTTATTTAATAATACATTTGCATTTGCATCACGTCGAACTTCTATAACAATACGCATTCCTGTTCGATCTGACTCATCTCTTAAGTCCGTAATACCTTCAATCTTTTTCTCACGGACAAGTTCAGCAATCTTTTCGATTAGTCTTGCTTTATTTACTTGATAAGGTAATTCGTTCACTAAAATTGTTTCTCGTCCGTTTGATTGGACTTCGATTTCAACTTTACCGCGAATTAAAACTGAACCTCGTCCTGTTTCATAAGCTCTTCTTATTCCACTGCGACCTAGAATTATTCCGCCTGTCGGGAAATCTGGACCCGGAATAATCTCCATTAATTCCTCAGTTGTAATGAGTTCATTGTGAGATAGCGCAATTACTGCATCAATCGTTTCTCCAAGATGATGTGGAGGTATATTTGTTGCCATACCTACGGCTATACCAGAAGTTCCGTTAACTAGTAAATTGGGATAACGGCTTGGTAACACAACAGGTTCTCTTTCTTGTTCATCATAATTATCTTGATAGTCAACAGTGTCCTTATTAATATCGCGTAATAACTCCATCGCAATTCTTGACATACGTGATTCTGTATAACGCATTGCTGCTGCAGAGTCTCCGTCTACGGAACCGAAATTCCCATGACCATCGACCAACATATATCTATAGTTAAAGTCTTGTGCCATCCGAACCATCGTCTCATACACAGCACTATCGCCATGCGGATGGTACTTACCTATAACGTCTCCAACAATACGTGCTGACTTTTTATGTGGTTTATCAGCAGTGTTTCCAAGATCCTGCATTGCATAAAGAATACGGCGATGGACCGGTTTTAAACCATCTCTAACATCAGGGAGGGCACGTGAAACTATGACACTCATTGCATAATCAAGGAATGAAGTCTTCATTTCAGTACTTATATTAATTCCCTGTACACCACGTTCTGGCATATCTGACATTTTTGTAGACTCCTTTCAACTCAAGCAAATAAGGTAAATCACGCATCTAAATTTTTTACATACATTGCATTCTCTTCGATAAATTTCCTACGGGGCTCGACGTCATCACCCATAAGTTGTTGAAAAGTGGAATCTGCGTCAATCGTATCTTCAAGTTCTACTTTGAGCAATGTACGTTGGTCAGGATCCATCGTTGTATCCCAGAGTTGTGTTGCATCCATTTCACCAAGTCCTTTATAGCGAGTGATAACAGGTTTTGGTGATTGTGAAAGACGCCCTAGAATTTCTTGAAGTTCTGGTTCTGTATAGCAATACTCTTCGTGTCTTCCTTGTTTTATTCTGTATAAAGGTGGTTGTGCAATATAAATGTAGCCCGCCTCAATAAGTGGTCTCATGAAACGGAAAAAGAATGTTAAAAGTAATGTCCGTATATGCGCTCCATCTACATCGGCATCCGTCATAATAATAATTTTATGATAGCGTGCTTTTTCTAGTGCAAACTCTTCGCCAATCCCAGTTCCAAGTGCTGTAATGATCATTCGAATTTCAGCATTACCTAAAATTCGATCGAGTCTGGCTTTTTCAACGTTTAGTATCTTTCCACGAAGTGGCAAAATTGCTTGGAAGTGGCGATCACGACCATTTTTTGCAGAACCACCTGCGGAGTCACCCTCAACAATATACAGTTCACTTATCGCTGGATCTCGTGATGAACAGTCCGAAAGTTTTCCCGGAAGACTCGATACTTCAAGTGCCGATTTTCTACGTGTAAATTCTCGGGCATTTTTTGCTGCTAGTCGGGCGCGTGCTGCCATTAAACTTTTTTCGATTATTTGACGTGCGGTTGTTGGATTTTCAAGTAAAAAACGTTGAAGTCCTTCAGAAAATAAAGAGTTCGTTATTGTACTTACTTCAGAATTTCCTAGTTTAGTCTTTGTTTGTCCTTCAAACTGAGGATCTGGGTGTTTTATAGATATTATTGCAGTCAAACCTTCACGGACATCATCTCCAGATAAGTTTGAGTCTGCTTCTTTTAAAGCACCATTTCTACGAGAATAATCATTTATGACGCGCGTAAGTGCAGTTTTAAAACCTGATTCATGTGTTCCGCCTTCGTACGTATTAATGTTATTTGCAAACGAATATAAGTTTTCTGCATAGCCACTATTATATTGCATAGCAATTTCAATTGAGATACCGTCTTTTTCACCTTCAATAAAAATTGGTTCATCATGTATAGGCTCTTTGTTTTTGTTTAAATGTTCAACGTATGATTTAATGCCGCCTTCGTAATAATAAGTGTCCGTTCGACCTTTATCATCGCGTTCGTCCGTAATTGTAATTCGAAGACTTCGATTTAGATAGGCAAGTTCTCTTAATCGATTTGCAAGAATATCATATTCAAATGTTGTTGTTTCAGTAAAAATTTCTTTATCTGGTTTAAAGCGTACCCTCGTTCCTGTTTCAGTAGCCTCACCAATAACACCGAGTTCTGTGGAGACTACTCCTCTATCAAATTTAATATAATGAAGTTTGTTATCACGTCTAACATATACCTCCGTCGTTTCAGATAAAGCGTTTACGACCGCTGCACCAACACCATGAAGACCTCCAGAAACTTTATAACCTCCACCGCCAAACTTACCTCCGGCATGTAGAATTGTCATAATCACTTCAACAGCAGGTCGTCCAGTCGATTCTTGTGTACCAACTGGAATTCCACGTCCATTATCAGTGACACAAATATAGTCATCCTTTTCCATAACAATCTCGATATGATCACAATGACCTGCAAGTGCTTCGTCAATACTGTTGTCGACAATTTCCCATACAAGATGGTGAAGTCCTTTCGAGCTCGTTGTCCCAATATACATACCAGGGCGTTTGCGAACCGCCTCAAGTCCTTCAAGTACTTGAATCTGATTTTCATCATAAGCCATCTGTATATCTTTCTCATCCATTGCCAAACTGTTCACCTTCCCCTTCAAAATGCATAACTTAGCTAGTTAATGATAACGATTGTTTTAGAGCTTGTTTATGTTTTAGTCGTCGCTATCGCTTCCCTTAGTTACTTCGCCAGCTTCAACTTCAAATATATCGGCTTGACGAATTGTGTCGTGATCAATGCCCGCAATATTTGTCGTTGTAACAAACGTTTGAACTTCCCCCTGAATTGTATTCAGTAAGTGAGATTGACGATAATCATCAAGCTCTGATAATACGTCATCTAAGAGAAGCACTGGTGCTTCTCCTACTTCTTGTTTTACAAGTTCAATTTCAGCAAGTTTTAGGGATAGAGCTGTTGTCCGCTGCTGTCCTTGCGAACCATAGGTCTGGATGTCGTATCCATTGACAAAAAAGAATAGATCGTCTCTATGTGGACCTATTAAAGTGAGTCCTCGGTCTAGCTCTTGACGCTTTGCTTCAAGTAGTCTTTGTTCTAGAATCGATTCCATCTCTTCTGTAGTCTGTCCCGAATTAAGTTGTTTTAATGTCCCATAGGATACTTTAAGTGTTTCCATTCCGCGGGAAATACCTTTATGAATCGGTTCTGCCCATTTTTGCAGCAATTCCATAAAATAAAACCGTTTACGAATAATTTGTATGGCAACTTTAATATATTGCTCATTATATACGTCAAACATAACATCTTTAAAATCTGGTTTTCCTCGGTTTGATTTCAATATTGCATTACGTTGTTTAAGGACTTTTTGGAATGTTAGAAGATCATGAAGATAGACTGGGGATATTTGTCCAATTTCCATATCCAAAAATCTTCTTCTTACTTGTGGACTTCCTTTTACAAGATTCAAATCCTCAGGTGCAAACATAACGACATTCAACTGTCCTATATATAAACTGAGGCGATTTTGCTCAAGATGATTTACACGGGCCCTCTTTCCTTTTTTGGAAAGAATGAGCTCGAGTGGCAGCCCCCCACGTTTACGTTGAACATACCCTTCTATTTTACCATATTCCTGATCCCAACGTATTAACTCACGATCATTCGATGTTCTATGCGACTTTGCCATGGAAAGAACGTAGATTGCCTCCATGACATTTGTCTTTCCTTGAGCATTTTCGCCAATTAAAACATTGATTTTTGGGGAAAATGATAAATCAAGTGATGCATAGTTTCTGTAATTGGTTAATGCAAGACGTTCAATGTGCATTCGTCGATCCTTCAGTTATTCCTACGATTTTAAACTTTCCAACTTCAGGAATCGATACTTTATCACCGTCGTACAGCTTTTTACCGCGTCTTTGTTCTTTATCTCCATTTACATAAACGACATACTCCTCGAGAAACCATTTAGCCATACCGCCCGAGCTAATCGCATCTGTCATTTTAAGTAACTGGCCTAGTGTTATAAATTCAGTATCTATTTTTAAATCATTCATCCATCTTCAACCCTTCGTTTGTTAGTCTATCCCTATAGTTTACAGAACTTTCGTCCATAAGTAAAAGAGGATAGCCAATTAATGACTATCCTCCTAGTTCAGTATGTCCGTACAGGCAAGATAAGTTGCAAAATTGTATCATCATTTACCGATTTTATAATAAATGGACGCATTGCCCCTGTAAATTGAATTGTAATATCTTGACCATCTATTGCACGCAGTGCATCCATCATATACTTTGCACTAAATGAAATATTTAAATCTTCACCAGTAATAGTAATAGCTTCAATTGTTTCTTCTACTTTACCGACTTCTGGTGAATTAGAAGAAATCTCAATCACTTTTCCTTCACCTGCAGAAAAACGAACAATATTATTTCGTTCCTCTCTAGCAAGTAATGAGGCTCTATCAATCGATTGAAGAAGTGAACGACCATTTACGGTTACTGAAGTCTTAGATTCATCTGGAATTAGTCTTGAAGTATCTGGGTAATTACCTTCCAATAATCGTGAATAAAATAAAACATTTCTCGTTTTAAACAAAACTTGTTGGTCTGCAATAATAATTTCCACAGATTCTGTATTATCGGGCAATATTTTGTTTAATTCTTGCAAGCTTTTTCCTGGAATTACAAAACTAAAGGGTTCCAAAGGCATTTCATCTGGTGAAGTAAGTCTTCTAGCAAGTCTATGACTATCTGTTGCTACACAAGATAACTTTCCTTCTTTTGCTTCCCAATGCACCCCAGTCAATATAGGTCTAGTTTCTTGTTGGGATACTGCAAATACAGTTTCTCTAATTATTGACTTCATAAGATCGGATGGCATAGAAAAACTGTTGTCGTCTTTCACATCTGGAAGTATTGGGTAATCTTCAGGATCTGATCCAATAAGTTTGAATTCTGATTTACCTGAGCTGATATGTGTTTGTAAGCCTGTTTCAGTTTCAATCATTACATTATTTGTTGGTAATTTACGAATAATCTCATTGAAAACTCTTGCTTGTAAAACAATGCTTCCTTTTTCGACAATTTTTATATTTTGTTCACCATCTTTTTCAGTTGGAACAAAAGTACGAATTGTAATATCAGAATCACTTCCGGTTAATGTCATACCTTTTTCTTCAATATCAATTTTGATTCCAGTCAAAATAGGAATTGCGACTTTTTGACTTATCGCTTTCATAACATCATTTAAAGCATCAAGTAATTCGTCTCTATTAATTTCAAATTTCATTTTGTAACCTCGCTTATATATTAATATTAGTAATTAATAAATAGTAGTAATAGTAGTAGGGCCTGTGGATATGTTAGTAAGTAGTTCTACCTCAGTTTATATAAGGTTTTCCAAATGTGAGCAACATGTTCATGGGTATGACAAACTTATTATGGGTTATCAACAGTTCATCCTCGACCCAAAGAACTTTTAATGTCTTTTACGTCTTGTTGCAAAGATTCGTCATTTTTCAACATCGTTGCAATCTTATCGTGAGCATGGATAACAGTTGAATGGTCGCGCCCGCCAAATTCCGATCCAATTTTAGGTAAAGAGAAATCCGTCAGTTCTCTTGATAAATACATAGCAATTTGACGAGGAAAAGCTACTAAACGTGTTCTTTTCTTCGCTGAAAAGTCTTCAAGTCTCATATTGAAATGTTCTCCAACCTTTTTTTGTATATCTAGGATTGTAACTGTTCTAGGCCTTGCATTCGGAATGATATCTTTCAATGCTTCAGCAGCAAGTTCCAATGTAATATCATTATTAACTAATGAAGAATAGGCTACAACACGTATGAGTGCACCTTCTAGTTCACGAATGTTTGAATCAATTTGGTTCGCAATATACGTCATTACTTCATTTGGAATATCAATAAGTCCATCGGCTTTTGCTTTCTTACGTAAAATAGCAATTCGTGTTTCCAAATCGGGCGGTGTAATATCAGTAATTAATCCCCATTCAAATCTAGATCTAAGCCTATCTTCAAGGGTAGGAATTTCTCTTGGAGGGCGATCACTGGAAATGACAATTTGTTTAGCTTCTTCGTGGAGTGTATTGAAAGTATGGAAAAATTCTTCTTGTGTTTGTTCTTTTCCGGCTAGAAATTGAATATCATCTATTAAGAGCACATCTACATTACGGTATCGATTACGGAATTCGACCGCTTTGTTGTCTCTAATCGAGTTGATGAACTCGTTTGTAAACTTTTCAGATGTCAAATACACAACTTTAGCATTTGGATCTTGCTCCATTACATAGTGGCCAATAGCATGCATTAAGTGGGTTTTTCCCAAACCAACGCCACCATATATGAATAGCGGATTATATGCTTTAGCTGGAGCTTCTGCAACTGCAAGTGATGCCGCATGAGCAAAACGATTACCAGAACCAATTACAAATGTATCAAAGGTATACTTTGGGTTAAGCATACCTGGAATAGTGCGTGTCTGAGATTTCTCTAATGTTTTTACAGCTGGTTTTGGAAGTACAAAATCGATTTCTTCCATTTCCTTTGGTACAACGAATTGAATTAGTCGATCTTCGCCCGTTAATTCAGATAAGATGCCGGTAATAAGATGTATATAATGATTTTCAAGCCAATCTTTTGCGAATGAATTGGGTGCAGCAATAGTAACTTCTTCTTCACCATAGGACATCAACTTTGTTGATTTTAGCCAAGTTTCAAAACTGGGTCTTGAAATTTTCTGCTCAACTTTTTCTAAGACCTTAATCCATAAATCTTCTAAGTGTTCCAATACTGTGTCTCCTTTACATATAAAATAAAGTGCGAGAAGATATGTATTATACACAGTTTTCTCATATGTGGGTAACTGTTATGCAAATGTGTGGAAAAATCTATCCACATTCTATTCACAACTGTGGATAGAAAATTTACTGTTAAATATACGCACAAACAAATTCAAATTAATTGTAACAGGGAAGTTCTGTTAATACAAGGACTACGCAGACTTATCCACAAGGTCCGCAGATGTGGACAAACTCTTTATCCACAAGGATTGGCATGTGAAAAGGTTGTAGATAAGCCCTGTGGATTAAAAAAAACGGGAAATTAATATGACCAAGCTCTTCCACGAAAAGTATTTTAATATGTGGATAACTATCCTTCGCAGAATCAAGGAATAAATAGTAACTATATGATGGAATAACGAATCAATAAATAAAGGTTGACATTTGCCTAGGAAAACAGATATACTATTCAAGACTGTCAGGGGAATTAAACCGACAATCATGCAGGAGGTGTCTTAACAGATGAAACGTACATTCCAACCAAATACACGTAAACGTAGTAAAGTCCACGGCTTCCGTGCTAGAATGAGCACGAAAAGCGGGCGCAGAATTATTGCAGCTCGTCGGCGCAAAGGAAGAAAAGTGCTATCAGCATAAGGCCACTGAATCCTCAGTGGTCTTTTTTTCTTTATAATTAAATTGGAGCAGGTGTATAGAATGAACAAACGCCAGCGAATAAAAAAAGATGAAGAGTTCCAAACTGTTTTTAAGAACGGTAAATCCTTTGCTAATCGACAATTTGTCGTTTATTGTTATAGAAAAGAGAAACAAGACATATTTCGAATCGGTCTTTCTGTTAGTAAAAAAGTAGGAAATGCTGTAACAAGGAATCGCATAAAACGATACATTAGACAGGCATTCCTTGAAATGAATGGTAGTCTGCAAAATAATATGGATTATGTAATCATTGCTCGTCACCAGGCAGCCAAAATTGATTTTCATGAAACGAAAAAAAGTTTGCAACATGTTTTGCGTATCGCGCGTGTATTAAAGAAAGACTTTAAGTAGAATGCTGTATATGAAAATGTTAAGATTAAAGCAGCTATTAAATTTAAGGAATAAAACTTATTAGAATCGACGTTTTAAACTCATATTTAAACTGACCTTAAAATGGTCTTACTATAGAAGAGTTGATTTGGGGGAAACAATTTGAAGAAGAAGTTATGGCTTATTCTTATGTTGACGGCTTTGTCCGTATTTCTTGCGGGTTGTTCAGAATTTAAAGATCCAATTTATGCTGACAGTTCAGGTTTTTGGAATGAATACATCGTTTGGCCGTTAGTATCCCTTATAACGGTATTCAAAGACTTGCTTGGTACATACGGATATGGAATTGTTGCAGTTACAATAATTATCCGGCTTGTTTTATTACCATTAATGATTAAACAAACACAAAGCTCTAAAAAAATGCAAGAAATTCAACCGGAACTGAAAGCTCTAAAAGAAAAGTATAAATCTAAAGATGCTGTCACCCAGGAAAAATATCGTACAGAGATGCAAAAGATAATGTCTGAAAAGAAAATTAACCCTGCGGCAGGTTGTCTTCCAGTAATAATTCAAATGCCGATATTAATTGGCTTTTACCACGCAATTAGTCGTATGAATAGTACGCCCGAAATTGTAATAGGTAAGTTTCTTTGGTTTGAACTTGGAGTCCCAAGTATTACACTTGGTATAATAGCCGGACTTATGCAATTTGTTGTACTTCGCACAGGACCTGCGATGGATAATCCACAAATGAAAGTTATGATGTATATCATGCCATTCATGATTATGATTTTTGGAACATTTTTACCAGCCGCACTTGCACTTTATTGGGTAATCGGTAACTTCATATCTATCATTCAAAACTTCTTTATCTACAAACCATTTAAGAAAATAGAAGTGGAGCCTATAAAAGTAGGAGGGAAAAGAAAATGAAAAAGTTGACGCGAAGGGGAGCCAATGTTGAAGAGGCGATCTCAGCAGCATTAAAAACACTCGGCGTGGCGCGTGATCAAGTGAAAGTCGAAGTGATCGATAAAGGGAAAAAAGGATTTCTCGGTTTCGGTGCAAAAGAAGCTGAAGTAACCGTAACCGTCACAGAAGTAATTGGAATTTCTCCTGCTTTAGAAGATTTAACGGCATTACCACCGAAAACTAGAAACGACGATGCTATATCACCTTTGACTAAGACGAGTGAAGAAATTGTGGATAGTACAAACCCGATTTTTCAGAGGCATGAAGCAAGTCTTTCAGAAAAACCATCTGACAAAAATGCAATTTTAGAAACCGAAAATTATTTGAAACAAATTTCCTCGGGAATGGGAATCAATGATTTTGAAATTACTTCTAAAGTCGATGGAAAATATGTAACCTTTCAACTTGAGAGTAAAAAAGCAGCACTGTTAATTGGTAAAAGAGGACAAACACTGAATGCATTGCAACAATTATCACAACTTGTTACTAATAAGTATGCTTCCCAGTTTAAAGTGGTTCGAATTGATGTTGGTGATTATCGAGATCGCAGGGAACAATCTTTGGAACAACTTGCGGACCGAATGGCGGATAAAGCAGTACGTTCAGGACGGAAAGTCCAACTCGAACCTATGCCGTCTTATGAAAGAAAAGTAATTCATAACGCTTTATCCAATCGACTGGATATTGAAACATTTTCTGAAGGATCCGACCCATACAGATATTTAACAATCGAACCAATTCGATAAAATAACATTCCCCACAACGAAGTGATTACTTCTATGTGGGGATTTTTTGTCTGAAAGAAATAGGATAGTTTAATTATCCACATATTTGCGTTAGTTGTACTATGAGAATTTGTATATTTGTGATATTATATTATGTTAGATAGTCATGTCTGAAACATGTTGTCAACATGTGAATAACTTATGCCGGGAAGGTGAAAAGATGCAATTTGATACAATAGCCGCTATTTCTACCCCAATGGGTGAAGGGGCAATCGCAATTGTCAGACTAAGTGGGGATGAAGCTATCCAAATAGCAGATACTATTTTCCATTCACCGGGGGGCAAAAATTTAGCAAAAGTAGATTCACATACAATCCATTACGGAAATCTTATAGATCCAAATACAAAAGAAGTCGTTGAGGAAGTAATGGCATCTGTTATGAAGGCACCTAAAACATTTACACGAGAAGACGTTGTTGAGATAAACTGTCACGGAGGTATTGTGGCTGTGAATCGAGTACTTGGTTTACTTCTTAGAGAGGGTGCACGTCTTGCGGAACCAGGTGAATTTACAAAGCGTGCTTTCCTAAACGGCAGAATCGATTTGTCTCAAGCTGAGGCAGTTATGGACTTAATTCGCGCAAAAACAGATCGAGCAATGGACATTGCGCTTAACCAGATGGAAGGTAAGCTATCGAGACTAATTGGCGATTTAAGACTTGCTCTCGTAGAAACACTTGCAGAGGTCGAAGTGAAAATAGATTATCCTGAATATGATGATGTTGAGGAAATGACCGTTCCGCTTATGATAGAGAAATCTTTATGGGTGAGAGAAGAAATCGACAAGTTATTACTAACCTCATCACAAGGAAAAATTCTTCGTGAAGGACTTTCTACAGTCATTATAGGTCGACCAAATGTAGGGAAATCCTCACTTTTAAATAGTCTTGTCCAAGAGAATAAGGCAATTGTTACCGAGATAGCAGGAACAACGCGTGATATAATAGAAGAATACGTAAATATTAGAGGTGTACCACTGCGTCTCGTGGATACTGCGGGTATTCGAGAAACAGAAGATATAGTGGAACGAATCGGTGTTGAAAGATCCAGGAAAGTATTGAAAGAAGCAGATTTAATATTGCTTGTTTTGAATGGTTCAGAAGAGCTTTTAGTAGAAGATGAGCGCCTGTTTGAAGCAGTATCTGGAATGGATATAATTGTTGTTATTAATAAAACGGATCTACCGCAAAAGATTAATTTGCAGAGGGTATTAGAACTTACAGGTGTAGATAAAGTTGTTGCTACATCACTTCTAATTGATGAGGGAGTATCTGAGCTTGAAGAAGCCATTGCAGAACTCTTTTTCGAAGGAAATCTTGAATCAAATGATTTAACATATGTTTCAAATGCAAGACATATAGCACTACTTCACCAGGCTCGTGCAACAATCGATGAAGCAATTGGTGCAGCAAAATTAGGCGTTCCGATTGATATGATACTAATAGATGTTACTCGGACTTGGGAAATCCTCGGTGAGATAATTGGAGACACTGTCCAAGAAAGTTTATTAAACGAATTGTTTTCACGCTTTTGCCTCGGAAAATAAAAATCAAAAGATAGAAGGAAGGAATAGAACATGCCACAATTTGAAGCAGGCACGTTCGATTGTATAGTAATCGGAGCCGGCCATGCAGGTGCTGAAGCAGCTTTATCCGCCGCTAAAATGGGAGCATCCACACTTGTGCTAACTATGAATATTGATATGGTAGCTTTTATGCCATGTAATCCTTCACTTGGCGGTCCCGCGAAAGGGATTGTCGTACGTGAAATAGATGCTCTAGGTGGGGCGATGGGGAAAGTAATCGATAAAACCCATATTCAAATGAGAATGTTAAACACGGGTAAAGGTCCAGCTGTTCGAGCACTTCGTGCACAAGCAGATAAAGTTCTTTACCAACAGGAAATGAAACGTCTTCTCGAAGAACAAGATAATTTAACACTTCGTCAAGGAGTAGTTGAGGAATTAATTGTAGAAGAGAACGAAATTAAAGGTCTAATTACTCAAGTTGGCGCAATTTATCGCGCAAAAACAGTTATTATTACAACGGGTACCTTTTTACGTGGAGAAGTTATTATTGGTGATTTGAAATATTCAAGTGGCCCGAATAATCAGATGCCCTCCATCAAACTTGCTGAAAATATTAGCAAACTTGGTTTTGAAATGGTGCGATTTAAGACAGGAACTCCTCCGCGTGTAAATAGTCGTACAATCGATTATAGTAAAACTGAAATCCAGCCAGGTGATGATGTTCCTAGAGCATTTAGTTTCGAAACGACTGAATATATTACAGATCAATTACCTTGTTGGTTAACTTATACAACACCAACAACTCATGAAATAATAAATGAAAACATTCATTTGTCACCAATGTATTCTGGAGTAATACAAGGTAAAGGACCGCGGTACTGTCCTTCGATTGAAGACAAGATTGTTCGATTTGCCGACAAATCACGTCACCAAATATTTCTAGAGCCTGAAGGTCGAAATACACAAGAAGTCTACGTTCAAGGTTTATCAACAAGTTTACCTGAGCATGTTCAAAGAAGACTTATAGAAAGCGTTCCTGGACTTGAGAATGCCGAAATGATGCGTGCGGGGTATGCCATTGAATATGATTCGATCATTCCTACACAACTTTGGCCAACTTTAGAAACGAAGAAAATTCGTAATCTTTATACTGCCGGCCAACTTAACGGCACGTCTGGTTATGAAGAAGCAGCTGCACAAGGATTGATGGCAGGAATTAATGCTGCCGCACGTGCACTTGGTAAAGAAGAGTCTATTCTTAGCCGTTCTGAAGCATATATCGGTGTCTTAATCGATGACTTGGTTACGAAAGGTACAAGCGAACCTTATAGACTTTTAACTTCACGTGCAGAATATCGATTATTACTTCGTCATGACAACGCAGATCTTAGATTAACTGAGATTGGATTCAATCTTGGGCTAATCAATGAAAAACGTTATGCTTCCTACCAACTAAAAAAACAACAAATAGAAGATGAAGTGAAAAGATTGCGTAAAGTAACGATAAAGCCAAGCGAACACGTTCATGAAGTTATGCGTGAAACGATTGGGACTGAATTAAGAGAACCAATGAAAGCTGCAGATCTTTTGAAACGACCGGAAATAAGTTACAGTCAAATTGCAAAAATAATACCATTAACTGAGGCACTCTCGGAAGCAGTTCAGGAACAAGTTGAAATATCAATAAAGTACGAAGGATATATAGCGAAATCCATGCAACAGGTTGAACGAATGAAGAAAATGGAAAACAAGAAAATTCCTGATAATATTGATTATGAAGCCATTACAGGAATCGCTAATGAAGCGAGAGCAATACTCAATGAAGTTAGACCGTTATCGATTGCTCAAGCTTCACGCATGCCTGGTGTTAATCCGGCTGATATATCTATTCTTCTTGTTTATATTGAACATGGAAGAATCGCTAAAATCTCAGGCTGAAATTGAATAGGCCGATGTGGATTTGCTATCCATGTCGGTTTTTTATTAACTTTAATAGTTATGCGTTTTATCTTAGAAAAGGGGGGAAATTGATGAACGAGGAACAATTCTTTCAAGCACTTAAAGAGAAGGGAATCGAGTTGGATTCCGACCAAAAACTTCAATTCCATACGTATTATGAACTTCTCGTTGAATGGAACGAGAAAATGAATTTAACGGCTATAACAGATAAACCATCCGTGTATTTAAAACACTTTTATGATTCCATTACAGCTGGATTTTTTATAAACTTGAACGAAAGAAAAACAATATGTGATGTAGGGGCCGGAGCTGGATTTCCGAGCATACCTCTCAAGATTTGCTTTCCAAATCTAGAAGTAACCATCGTAGATTCTTTAAACAAAAGAATAAGTTTTCTAGAGAACCTGGCAGATCAATTAAAACTCAAAAACGTTCACTTTGTTCATGCAAGGGCAGAAGATTTCGGACAAAACCCTATGTATCGAGAAAGTTTCGACATTGTTACTGCAAGAGCGGTAGCACGTTTATCAGTACTTGCTGAACTTTGTGTACCACTTGTTAAAAATGGTGGTATGTTTGTATCTATGAAAGGTACCGCAGCAGAAGACGAATTAATAGATGCTGAAAAGTCGCTTTCAATTCTTGGTGTAACACTTAAAGAGGAACATTCATTTAAATTACCGGAAGAGAATAGTGATAGACATATCTTTATTTTTAATAAAACAAAAAACTCTCCAAAAAAGTATCCGCGTAAACCGGGGATCCCGAATAAGTCTCCGATTAGTTAAAATGTTTCACGTGGAACAATAATTAAAGAGGATATTCTATAAGTATCCCGAACTAATTAAAGTATGGTGTAGTTTTGAAAAGGTGGTGCCTTGATTGAAAAGTCCGTTTTCACGTTTTTTTGGTAGTGGAGATAAAGGTGAAGAGAAAAGTGATGATTCTGAAATAACGTCAGAGAACTATTCTGAAAAAATCGTTCAAGTAAAAATCGACTCAATAAAACCGAACAAATACCAGCCTAGATCAATTTTTTCAGAAGAAAAGATTGAAGAATTAGCTAGAACAATTCATACACATGGTGTGATCCAACCAATTGTTGTTCGTGAAATTGGGGAGGGTCAGTTTGAGATAATTGCAGGAGAACGTAGATATCGTGCGATAAAGACACTGGGTTGGTCTGAAGTTCCGGCTATTATCCGAAATTTAGATGATAAAGAAACGGCATCTGTTGCACTCATTGAAAACTTACAACGTGAAGAATTAACCGCAATAGAGGAAGCTTTTGCTTATGAAAAACTATTGGAACTTCACTCTTTAACTCAGGAAGCTTTAGCTCAAAGGCTGGGAAAAGGTCAATCAACTATTGCAAATAAGTTAAGATTATTAAAATTACCTGATGAAATAAAAACTGCAATAATGACTAAAGAATTATCTGAAAGACATGCAAGGGCCCTTATACCACTAAAAGAAGCCGAGTTGCAAATCTCGATGTATAAAGAATCTGTAGAAAACCAAATGAATGTTAAGCAGTTGGAATTAAGAGTCCAAGAAATATTAACTCCGAAAGAAATAGCAACCAAAAAACAAGTTCCGAAAAGAAAGTCAGTCAGCAGGGATATTCGTATTGCCGTTAATACGATTCGACAGTCATTCGCGCTTGTCAGTAAAAGCGGAATTGAGTTAGTTACTGAAGAAGAAGACTCTGAAGAGTTTTATACAATTACAGTAAGAATTCCGAAGAAAAAGTAAGGAAACTCTTGCATCATTAGTGGCAAGAGTTTTTATCTGTAGGTTTATCCCCACTTAAATCATTTCTTTGATAAAATAGGTATTAATATAATGATTTTCTGCTACGGGCTAAAGCTTTCGTGGGAAAGTACTACATAATGCAAACACCAATGGTTAATAAAGGTTTCGCAACAATATTAAAGCTGATTAGTAAAGATTGTATTTCTCTTTCCGTTTGGCATTGGTTCATTGTGAACATTGCTACCTCCGAAGGAAAGATAAGTGTGGTTTGCAAAAACTAAGAATAAAGTATCTGGAGTTTAATTTTAAAAGTAGGAAAGCAGGTGCAAGCGTGGGTAGAATAATAGCGATTGCCAACCAGAAGGGCGGCGTCGGCAAGACAACGACATCTGTAAACTTAAGTGCTTGCCTTGCACATATCGGCAAAAAAGTACTTTTAATAGACACTGATCCACAAGGTAATGCAACCAGCGGTGTAGGTATTAATAAAGGCGACGTCCAGCAGTGTATTTACGATGTTTTAATTGATGATGTAAATATAAAAGATGTGATTTTATCAACCAAAGTTCCTAACTTAGATATTATTCCCGCAACGATTTCATTGGCTGGTGCAGAAATCGAGCTGGTATCAACAATTTCAAGAGAAGTAAGAATGAAACACGCAATTCAAGAGGCAAAGGAAATGTATGATTATATTATCATCGATTGCCCACCTTCACTTGGATTGCTTACCATTAATGCATTAACTGCTTCCGATGCAATACTTATTCCAGTTCAATGCGAGTATTATGCACTTGAAGGACTTAGCCAATTGTTAAGTACAATAAGGCTTGTCCAAAAACATTTGAACGAGGACTTAATGATTGATGGTGTACTATTAACGATGTTTGATGCACGGACAAATTTAGGCATCCAAGTAATAGAAGAAGTGAAAAAGTATTTCCAAGATAAAGTATATAAAGCAATTATTCCAAGAAACGTTCGGTTGAGTGAAGCACCAAGTCACGGGGAACCAATTATTATTTATGACCCTAGATCTCGCGGAGCAGAAGTATACTTAGAGTTGGCAAAGGAAGTGGTACGCAATGGCTAAAGGTCTTGGAAAAGGTGTAAATGCTTTATTTCCTGGTGAGTCACTTATTAAAGCGGAATCAGTTGAACAGATTAATGTAAAAAGTATAAAGGCGAACCCATTTCAACCACGTAAGGTATTCGACGAAAAAACAATAGCGGAGTTAAGTGATTCAATTAAAGAACATGGAATTCTTCAGCCTATTATTCTTCGTAAAAAAGGAATGTCATATGAAATTGTTGTAGGCGAAAGAAGATATCGAGCAGCAAAGCTAGCAGGCCTTCATGAAGTTCCAGCGGTCGTTCGTAATCTTACCGACGAAGAAACAATGGAACTTGCAATTCTTGAAAACCTTCAGAGGGAAGATCTTACTCCAATTGAAGAAGCAGAAGCATATCAAAATCTTATGGAAAATTTAAAACTTACACAAGAACAACTTTCATTTCGTTTGGGTAAAAGCAGATCACATATTGCAAATCATGTTCGATTGCTCTCGCTTCCAAAAAAGGTTCGATCTTATATCATGGATAGTAAGTTATCAATGGGGCATGGACGGACTTTACTCGGTATTCGAAAAAAAGAACAGATCTCACTAGTAGCAGAAAGAGTATTAAGAGAAGGGCTCAATGTTCGTCAACTAGAACGACTAGTCCAAAAAATGAATGAAGATGTTCCACGTGAAACAATACCAGAAGTTAAGAAGGATATATTTATAGTAGAACAGGAATCTAATTTGCGCGATTATTTTGGTACTAGCGTTAAAATCACAAAGAAGAAAGATAAAGGCAAGATTGAAATTGAGTTCTTCTCTGAAGAGGATCTAGAACGAATACTTGAATTATTGAATGACTAAATCGATACCTATTTTGCACAACTGCAAAATGGGTATTATTTATAAAAACGGATGTGGTTAATTGATTTTATTTGGAACGATAGTTAATGTTATCTTAATAATAATTGGAGCTATAATAGGTCGCTTTCTACATAATATTCCCGAACGTATGAAAGAAACAGTGATGTATGGAATTGGGTTAGCCGTTACTGTGATTGGAATACAAATGACGTTTGAAAGTACACAAATTCTTATAGTAATTATTAGTATTGTCTTAGGGGCTGTTCTTGGAGAACTAGGAAGTTTAGATGATAAAATAAATCAACTAGGTGTATGGATGGAAAGTAAATTACCGGCTCGAAAGAATGGACCGGGTGTCGCCCAAGGATTTGTAACAGCAACACTCATTTTCGCGGTAGGGTCTATGGCGATAATTGGAGCAATTGATAGTGGACTAAGAAATGATCACGATGTTCTTGTGATGAAAGGGATAATAGATGGCTTTACCGCAATAATTCTAAGCTCAACGCTTGGTATAGGTGTTGCGTTTGCGGCAATACCGGTGTTTCTATATCAATCTATTATTACGTTGTTTTCAACACAAATAAGCCGGTTTATTCCAGACGAATTGTTAGAGTTTTTCATTTCTGAAATGACTGCAACAGGTGGATTAATGATTATTGCAATTGGTTTAAATCTGATTGGATTGACAAAGATAAGGGTAGCAAACCTAATTCCTGGTATTTTTGTAGTTGCTGTTGTTGTAACGATTGTCTATGCATTATGATTTAGAACGATTATATGCAAGTAATAGTGCACGAGATAGTGTTCGACTCATTTCAAAGGGGAGATGCAATCTTGTACTTTGTAATACGGCGTGTTCCATGAATCCAGCAATATTAACAATACCTTTAATAGAGATATTACCAATTGCAGGTAAATCTTTACCGACTGCCTTACCGGGTTGGAGAGGACCGTTGTGAATTAGTAGTTGTCCAATCGAGCTGGCTTTACCAAGACAGGCATCTATTGCAACGATATAAGAACTTGGGTTCATTGCAATTGTCTCATCAATTTTTTCTTGCAAATTTAGTGCGTGTAATGGGTTTTCCAGCGTGCCAATTACGGGAAAAGGAAATATATGCGACTCAGTTAGTCGTGACCCGGTAAGAGGTCCAAGTGAGTCACCGGTAGAACGATCCGTACCTATGCAAAAGAAAGTTAAATCGGAAGAGTTAAAGGGAAGATGTTCGAGAAACAACGAACTTAACTTCCATATTGCTCCCGACTCTTTGAAATGAATTCGATAATCATAAGTAGATAAAGTGGTTGCACGCATGACAAAACCCCATTCGTTTTTATTATTGAAGTATATGCAAAAACAGACTAATTTATACGAAAGGGGATAGCAATGGCTTTAAAAGAAGAAGTAGTAGAAGTAACATCAAATATTAAAAGAATTGTGGATGTAATTAATAAGATATTATTTAATGAGGAAACTTGGGTTAAAGTAGGGTTTACTTCCATTAAAATTGTATTTATCGCTTTAATATCATTTATTGTCGTAACTGTTATAAAATCTGTTATTAGAAGAGTGTTCTCTCTGAAACTTAAAACACGCTTACGGCCAACAGAGCGACGTGAAAAAACATTAGTTAAGTTATTAGAAAATGCCATTTCCTATATTATCTATTTTGCAGCCATTCTTGCTATTCTCGCTGAATTTATAGATATAAGCGGATTACTAGCGGGTGCAGGGGTGCTTGGTCTGGCTATTGGTTTCGGTGCTCAGAGCTTGGTGAAAGATGTAATTTCAGGATTCTTTATCATCTTTGAAGACCAATTCTCAGTAGGGGATTATGTTATGATCGGCACGGCTTTAGGTACTGTAGAAGAAATAGGACTTCGCACAACTAAGCTAAGTGCTTACGGTGGTGAGATTCACATCATCCCAAACGGAAGTATTGCGGAGGTAATCAATTATTCAATCAACAATTCATTAGCCATTATTGATGTGCGAATTGGTTACGATATAGATATCCAACGCGCGGAAGATCTTATTGAGGAATTCCTAAAGAGTCTACCGATTGGTTACGGTGGACTGATTGCTCCGCCAACACTAATAGGTGTTCAGGATTTGGCGGCGTCTGAAATTGTATTTAGAGTCACTGCCCAAACGGAACCCGTCATGCAATGGGCTTTTGCTAGAAAGTTTCGTAAAGATTTAAAATTGCTTTTAGATCAACATAAGATAGATATTCCTTATCCGAAAATGGTTGTATATCATAAGGAAGAACGGGGTGGGCAGGAGTGAATGTGAAAGAATTCATGTTAAATGACATTGTTGAAATGAAAAAACAACACCCTTGTGGAACAAACGCGTGGAAAGTGATTCGGATGGGAGCAGATATTCGAATTAAATGCGAAGGTTGTGGCCACAGTGTTATGATTCCACGAAATCAATTTGCAAAAAAAATGAAAAAGGTACTTCTAAGAACCGATTCCTAAAGGTAAAATAGACTTTTAGCGGAGTTATCACTATAATAAAAGAGTTGCAATCAGATTAATGGATACTTTACGTGTAATTCTTGGATGACATCCCATCGGGAGATAAATATAGTGAGCTATTTTCAGCAGTTTTTTAAACACAAGCTGAATGATTATAAAGTATACAAAGCACGTCAAGACATCACCGATATGAATGAAAGGTAGTGGAGTAAAATGGCTTTAACAGCTGGAATCGTTGGACTTCCCAACGTAGGGAAATCTACATTATTTAACGCAATTACAAAGGCAGGGGCGGAAGCCGCAAACTATCCGTTCTGTACGATTGATCCAAACGTAGGTATTGTTGAGGTACCTGATGAAAGACTTGATAAGTTAACAGAGTTGGTTACACCAAAGAAGACAGTTCCAACTGCATTTGAATTTACAGATATCGCTGGAATCGTTGAAGGTGCAAGTAAAGGCGAAGGTCTCGGAAATAAATTTCTTTCCCATATACGAGAAGTCGATGCAATTTGTCAAGTTGTTCGTTGTTTCGTTGACGAAAACATTACACATGTTGCAGGTAAAGTAAATCCAATCAATGATATAGAAATTATTAATCTAGAACTTATCTTAGCGGATATGGAAAGCGTTGAAAAACGATTAGCGCGAGTTGTTAAAATGGTTAAACAAAAAGAGAAGGAAGCTATGATTGAAGAGCCTATCCTTATCAAATTGAAAGAAGCGTTTGAAGATGAAAAACCAGCCCGTTCAATTGATTTCACTGAGGATGAATTGAAGATAGCAAATGGCATGAATTTATTAACAATTAAGCCGATGCTTTATGTGGCGAATGTCGCTGAAGATGAAATTGGTGATACAGATGAAAATGAATTTGTACAACAGGTACGTGATTTTGCGAAAACAGACAATGCTCAAGTAATTGTTGTTTGTGCAAAAATCGAAGAAGAAATGGCCGAACTTGATGATGATGACAAAAAAATGTTCTTAGAAGAACTTGGCATTAAAGAGTCTGGATTAGATCAACTTATTAAAGCGACGTACTCTTTACTTGGATTTGCAACCTACTTCACTGCTGGGGTACAAGAAGTGCGAGCGTGGACGTTCCGTAAAGGAATGAAAGCACCACAATGTGCCGCAATTATTCACACGGACTTCGAACGGGGTTTCATCCGTGCAGAAACAGTGGCATACGATGATTTAGTTGAGACAGGTTCAATGACTGCAGCTAAAGAGGCGGGTAAGGTTCGACTAGAAGGAAAAGAATACATTGTAAAAGATGGCGATGTTTTATTGTTCCGATTTAACGTATAAGGAGAAGTTACCCTTTTGAACTATAGAAGGGTAACTTTTTTTAATGAACTTCTTTTTCGATACGTTCTGGTGCGTAGACATATAGTTTTGGTAATTTAGGATCGTCTTTAATAAGCCAATCATCGGGTAACTTCTTTAATTTACGATACATTTCGAAATCACCAACGGCTCCTCCAATAAGAAGTGCTGCTAGAACGATAAGAACAAGCTCCCCTTGATAAAGTCCGATTACTGCAGGAATAATGCCTGTCATCCAGAAAGGAAGTAGAAGTGCTTTTCTTATTGCTTTATTCGACATAAGTTTGTCTGTTGTTGCATATGCTATGCCTAATTTTAAATTTACTCCAACAACCATCCTCTTCCAAGGTACTTGGGCAAATACCCGAAATCCAAGAAGATGAAAAAACTCATGCAAAACAATGAGTAAAACATAGCCGACAATGAAAAATAGAATAGAAATAAAATCCGTAAAAAAGTAAATTGCTTTTTCCAGTATGAAGTGAATAGCGAGCAAAAGGATAAGTGAAAACGCTGTTATATATAATCCATGCTTAGCTACTTTAGGTAAATCAATTTCAACCACTTCATCTGGTTCAGGAAAATTACTCAATATATTCACCTCTTTCTTTTAGTATACAAGAAAAGACTTGATATCGTTGAAACTACATGATATAATATACTGATGTGAGTAATAATTTTTTACTTACTCCTTGCCCGCTGTCATCAGCAGGGCCCAAGTCCATAAGGAGGTGACTAAAGATGAGAAAATATGAAATTATGTACATTATCCGCCCAACGGTTGAAGATGAAGCTAAAAAAGCTTTGATTGAACGTTTTAACGAAGTACTTACTTCAAATGGTGCGGAAATCATCGAGTCGAAAGAGTGGGGCAAACGCCGTTTAGCATACGAAATCGACGATCTGCGTGAAGGTTTTTACCAACTCGTAACGATGAACTCAGAAACAAAAGCACTTGATGAATTTACACGTCTAGCTAATATTAACGAAGAAATCATTCGCCATATGGCTGTACGTTTAGACGCATAATTTATAAAATCTCGAATTACGGGATTTACCTGTAATTCTGATGAGGGAGGTTGAATTCTGATGATTAACCGTGTCGTTTTAGTTGGCCGACTGACGAAAGACCCTGAACTCAAGTATACACAAACCGGTATAGCTGTTACTCGTTTCACGTTAGCAGTAAATCGTAGTTTTCAAAATGCACAAGGTGAAAGAGAAGCTGACTTTATTAGTTGTATAGCTTGGAGAAAACAGGCCGAGAGCGTCGCAAATTATTTGAGAAAAGGTAGTCTTGCCGGAGTGGATGGCCGTATACAAACGGGTAGCTATGATGGACAAGATGGAAAGCGCGTCTACACGACAGAAGTCGTAGCAGACAGCACTCAATTTCTAGAACCACGTAGTGGAAATGCTGACAGGCCTGGATCTTCTCAAGGAATGTCATCCTCTGGTTCTCAACAAAATCAGCAACCAAGCTACCAACAGTCAAGTCAACAAAATCAGCAACCGAATCAGCAAAACTATACCCGTACTGACAATGATCCGTTTTCGCCAGGTGGAGGTCCGGTAACAGTATCGGACGACGACCTGCCGTTCTAACACTATTATAGTCAGCATGAATTTATTAATTTAGACTAGGTATAGTATTTATCAAAAAAATCCAAGTCGATTAATATTTAATCGCACTTTATAGTTAGGAGGAAAACAATATGGCACCACGTCGTGGAGGTAAAAGACGCCGTAAAGTCTGTTACTTCAATTCCAATAACATTACACACATCGATTATAAAGATACTGACCTACTTAAGAAATTCGTTTCTGAGCGTGGAAAGATCTTACCTCGTCGTGTAACAGGTACTAGTGCGAAATACCAACGTAAACTAACACTAGCTATCAAACGTTCACGTATTATGGCTCTTCTTCCGTTTAGTTCTGAAGAGAGATAAGACAACCTTATACAAATCGCCTTGCCGTACCGGATTATCCGGCGGGAAGGCGATTTTTTATTATTTATATAAAAGAAAGTTACAGAAAACCTTGAGGTACATACGTTCTGATTTTGGTTTATAAACGCTAAACATGATATAATAAAAGTTCTATTTGTATGACTTAAATCTATAGCCATTCGCTAGACTATATCAATTAGACAGACATCTAATGAGTAACCGGAGGAATCAATAGTATGCAGGAGGATAACGCTAGAAAAATCACATATGGTGCGATGATGATTGCATTTTTTGCAATTTTGCTTGCGGTTTCGTTTTATATACCAGTTTTGGGTATCCTAACGATGTTTTATATACCGTTACCGCTTATACTATATCGAATTAGAAACGACAGAGCATCATCAATACTTATAACGTTTACTGGAATTGTTTTATCCCTATTAATTGGAGGTATTTATTTAGTACCATTTGCAGTTGTTTTTGGGATTTTAGGAATCGTTATAGGCGATACGATAAAATTAGAAAAAACGAAACTATATACATTTATGGCCTCAGGTCTGACGATTTTAATAATATCTGTCATTATGTATGTAGGAGCTGTGTTGTTTTTAAAGTTTAACTTTATAGAAGAGATAATGGAAATCATGCAAGTTGCACGTCAGGACGTCTTAGCCTTGTTTGGAACATACGGAGGCGAACTTCCCCCGAACTTTAAAGAGCAACTCGATGCTTCAATTGCATTTTACGAAGCGGCAATCCCTTCAGTATTTATTATCGGTGTATTTAGTTTCGCCTTTATTTTTGTTTCACTTAACATGCATGCAGCCCAAAGACTTGGAAATAATGTTGTAAAGTTTCCTCCGTTCCGTGAAATGAAGTTACCAATGATAACAGTTTGGTATTACCTACTTGTATTACTTGGCGGATTTCTTTTTGATATGGAACAAGGGTCAAACGCAAATTTAATATACATAAATGCATCCGTAGTTCTTCGGTTTTTATTTTTCTTACAAGGGATTTCATTCATTCATTACTTTATGAATGAAAAGAAATTGCCGGGGTGGCTCACATTTATTGCGACAATCTTTGCATTGGTGCTTAACCCAATTACAGTATTACTCGGCATATTAGACTCGGGAATTGGTATTAGAACTTGGGTTAAGAAAGATAAAACGAAATAAAGGAGGTGACAACAATGACTTCTTTTTTTAGACAAAGGGCAATACGATACCCATTGACGGTATTGTCCTTTCTAGGTGTTTTAGCTGCAATACTGTTGTTTATGACAAACTTTTGGGCTGCATTAATATTCTTTGTATTGTTTGTGATTGCTTTAGGTTTTGCATGGAGAATTGAAGAACAAACATATGTTGAAACTGAAAAGCATATCGAAACTCTTTCTTTTCGAATGAAAAAGGTGGGGGAAGAAGCCCTTCTACAATTACCTATTGGGATTATTCTTATAAACGAGAAGAATTTAATTGACTGGGTAAACCCTTATGTATCTAAAATATTTGAATCGGAATCTCTTATAGGTGAAGAGTTGTTCAGTTTGACAGAACAATTTCATTCAATCGTTAAAGGTGAAGATCTTGAAACAGAGAATTTAAAAGTAGGAGATCGAACTTTCAAGGTAATTTATAAAACGGAAGAAAAACTTATTTATTTATTTGATATTACCGAAAGAGTAGGGATGAAAAAACTTTACTTTGCAGATCGTACAGTTATAGCAATTATTCTCATTGATAATTATGATGAGTTGGCGCAAGCGATGGACGATCAAACAAGAAGTCAACTCAACTCCCTTGTCACCTCACATATAAATAAATGGGGAACTGAAAATGGAATATTTGTTAAGCGAATTGCTTCGGACCGATTTTTAGCTGTATTTAACGAAGAAATTTTAAGCGGCTTAGAAAAAACAAGGTTTGCAATTTTAGACGATATTCGGGAAACGAAAGCAAAACAAAGCACTGCATTGACACTCAGTATAGGAGTTGGGACAGGATCGACGTCACTTAACGAACTTGGAGAATTGGCTCAATCCAGTCTTGACCTAGTACTTGGACGTGGTGGGGATCAAGTAGCAATAAAGCAACCGGATGGTAAAGTGAAATTTTATGGCGGTAAAACAAATCCTGTTGAGAAAAGGACCAGAGTGCGTGCTCGAGTTATTTCACATGCATTACGTGATTTAATCAAAAGTAGTGATAAAGTATTTATAATGGGACATAAAGTGCCTGATATGGATTCTATCGGAGCAGCAATTGGTGTTCGGAAAATGGCGAAATTAAATGGTGTTGAAGGATACATCGTTGTGAACTATGACGAGTTGGATGGAAGTGTATCTAGGCTTATGCAGGAAATTAAGCAGGATACAGATTTGTATAGCAAGTTTATAGAACCCGAAGTTGCGTTGCCGTTAATCACGGAAAGATCACTAGTCATTGTTGTGGATACGCATAAGCCAAGCTTGGTGGCAGATGATCGACTTCTGGATAAATCAGAGAAGGTAGTTGTTATTGATCACCATAGACGCGGGGAAGAGTTTATCAATAACTCTATGCTCGTTTATATGGAACCCTATGCCTCCTCTACAGCAGAACTTGTGACAGAACTTCTTGAATATCAACCAAAGCATGAAAAATTGACAATGCTTGAAGCAACAACCCTGTTAGCCGGAATTATTGTTGACACAAAAAGTTTTACACTTCGTACAGGGGCTAGAACGTTTGAAGCCGCTTCGTACCTTCGAACGAATGGTGCAGATACCATTCTCGTTCAAAGGCTATTAAAAGAAGACATAGACACTTATGTGAAACGAGCAAAGATTATTGAGACCGTTGAGTTGACTGAAGAAGGGGTCGCGATTGCCAAAGGTGCTGATCACATAGTTTACAACTCGGTTCTTATTGCACAAACAGCAGATATTCTTTTGACAATGAAAGATGTAACGGCTTCGTTCGTGATTGCTGAAAGGGCTGATGGTAAAATAGGTATCAGTGCCAGATCATTAGGTGAACTAAATGTTCAACTAGTAATGGAGGAACTTGGCGGTGGCGGTCACTTAACAAATGCAGCATGTCAGTTGGATGTTGACACTGTGGCAGAAGCGGAAGAGATTTTAAAGTCCGTTATACAAACAAAAATAGAAGGGGGAAATTAATAATGAAAGTTATATTTTTAAAAGACGTTAAGGGAAAAGGGCTAAAAGGTGAAGTTAAGGATGTATCGGTGGGATACGCACAAAACTTTTTATTTAAGAACAATGTTGCAATTGAGGCGACGCCTGCAAACTTAAGTAGACTTGAAGGACAACAAAAGCGAGTTGAAAAAAATGCAGCTGAAGTACTTGAAGAAGCTAAAGTGTTGAAAGAACAAATTGATAAAGTAACTGTAGAAATGAAAACAAAGTCAGGTGAAGGTGGCCGTCTATTTGGTTCAATTACTGCGAAACAAATCGCCGATGAATTATTTGAAAAAGATGCAATTAAAATTGATCGTCGTAAAATGGAACTTCCTGAACCTATTCGGGCACTTGGACATACAAATATTCCGGTTAAAATACATCCAGATGTGACCGCTACACTTAAAGTACATGTGACAGAAGAATAAAAAGGGAGACTTATTGATGAATCAGATGATCGATCGTGTCCCACCCCATAATAACGAAGCGGAGCAGTCGGTTATCGGAGCAATCTTCCTGGAACCGCAGGCGCTCATTACTGCAGCGGAAATTCTTATACCCGAAGACTTTTATAGAATGGCACATCAGAAGATTTTTAACACGATGATTAAGTTAAGTGACAAAGGACAAGCGATAGATGTTGTAACTGTCACTGAAGAATTATCTGCTAAAAAAGAATTAGAAGATGTTGGCGGAATCTCTTACTTAACTGAAATTGCTAATTCAGTACCAACGGCGGCAAATATTCTTCATTATTCAAATATAGTCGAAGAGAAGGCACTGCTGCGACGTCTCATTCGAGTCGCTACGACAATTGTCGAAGACGGTTATACTCGTGAAGATGAAGTAGAAGCACTTTTATCAGAAGCTGAGAAAAAAATGATGGAAGTTGCAAACCGTAAAAATGCTGGCGACTTTAAACATATTAAAGAAGTTCTTGTAAGCACATATGACAATATTGAATTGCTTCATACGCAAACTGGAGATGTTACGGGTATTCCCTCTGGTTTTCGTGATTTAGATCGAATTACGGCAGGATTTCAACGCAACGACCTTATTATCGTTGCTGCACGTCCGTCTGTTGGTAAAACTGCGTTCGCGCTAAATGTTGCTCAAAATGTAGCGACTAAAACAACTGAAAACGTTGCAATATTTAGCTTGGAAATGGGTGCAGAGCAACTGGTTATGCGGATGCTTTGTGCAGAAGGTAATATTGATAGCCAGGTACTTCGAACGGGGGCATTACAGACAGAAGATTGGCGTAAGTTAACGATGGCTATGGGAAATCTCTCAAATGCCGGAATATTTATTGATGATTCTTCTGGTCTGCGGGTCAGCGAAATTCGTTCGAAATGTCGCCGTCTTCAACAAGAACACGGATTGGGTATGGTTATTATAGATTACTTGCAATTACTTTCAGGTAGTGCTGGTTCTGGTGAGAATCGACAACAGGAAGTATCTGAAATATCACGTTCTTTGAAAGGACTTGCAAGAGAACTTCAAATACCAGTTATAGCTCTATCACAGTTGTCACGTGGCGTTGAACAACGACAAGACAAACGTCCGATGATGTCCGACTTAAGAGAGTCGGGGAGTATTGAGCAAGATGCTGATATTGTTTCTTTTCTATATCGGGAGGACTATTACGATAAAGAAACAGAAGATGAGAATATGATTGAAATCATAATTGCGAAACAACGTAACGGCCCAACCGGTACTGTAAAACTTGCTTTTGCAAAGGAATATAACAAGTTTGTGAATGTTGACTGGAGTCAACACGAATCACCGGCTTACTAGTAAATGTAAAAAGGATATTTTTCGACCCAATTCCTTGGGTTCGAAAAATATCCTTTTTTGTTGTATCTATCTAAATTGACGTTAACAGAATCGGTAATATTACAAAGGTTACGAACGAACACTGTTGTTTTATCCGGAAATATGCGAAAGAACTATTTTAATATAAAAAAAGAACGCTTAAGTATGACTTTAGTAACTATAAAATTCAATAACATGTAATTAATTAAGAAAATATGGATGCTATTATACATTATTGTTACAAATGACTGAAATGCAACAACGATAGAGTAGTATGTGATAGATTTAAGGGGCGTGAAATTTATTCGGATTCAAATAGACTAATGTTTGTCATCTGATATAAATATAGGAGGAGTTTAGTAGCATGATAATAAAATCAAAAAAAGATAAATCCAATATATCCTTAAATGAACGTAAATCTTCATTCAAACAATTTTATAAAATTCTCTTCATATCAATCTTACTTGTTAGTTTTACTTTGAAAAGTAGTTTGGCAAACGAAGGTTTAGAAACTGTCTTTCATGTTTATTCGGAGGGTAACTACATAGGTGTTTTATCTGATGATACAATAATTGATCAAATTGAAAAGGAAATGCTAAAAGAAGCAGCCACCAAATATGTTGATCAATCTTTATCAATAGGTTCTAATCTTACGGTTGTTCAGGAGCGTGTTTTCACTGCCGGTGCTGATGACGCTCTTGTACTAGATAAAATATCAGAACTTCTATCCGTACAGGCGGATGCAATCGGTTTATATATCGATAATGAGCTGGTACTCAATTTGAAAGATATATCTGATTATAACGAAGTAATTCGAGAACTGAAATTACAAGCTGTTACAGAAGATGAACTCAGCGCATACGAGTTGCAAAAACTATCTAGTACACCTATACCACCATTAAAAGAAAACGAAACACGTTTAGCTAATATTATTATTAGCTCAGAAATCGATACGAAGAAAGAACAAGTGAAACCTGAAGATATTATGACAGTTAATGATGCAATCACTTATCTTAATAAAGGCACACTAGAAGAAAAGAAATATAGCATACAAGCTGGAGATCATGTCGGTAAAATAGCGAATAATTACAATATGCCAACAGCTAAACTGTTGGAGATTAACCCTGGACTTACACCAGAAACAATTCTTCGTATTGGTGACGAACTGAGTATTACTGCAGTTGAGCCGTTTCTGGAAGTAGAGGTGCATTACGAAACCAAAAGTGTGCAGCTAATTAAACATGAACATACCAAAGAAGAAGATAATTCTACTTATAAAGGCGTTACAAAACTAAAGCAAGAAGGTTCTGACGGTAAGAAGGAAATTACCGAACTCATCCGTAAGAAAAATGGTCAAGTTGTAGGTAAATCAGTTATTGAAGAAAACATACTTACAGAAGCAAAAGATCAAATTACAATCGTTGGAACAAAAGTAACTCCTTCAAGAGGAGTTGGAACTTTTATGTGGCCTGCTGCGGGTGGTTATGTTTCAAGTCAAATGGGAAGAAGATGGGGAAGATCTCATGATGGTATTGACATTGCTCGTCCATCCTCGTTTACAATTAAAGCCTCTGATAACGGGGTTGTTAAATTTGCTGGGTGGGATAGTACTTACGGAAACAAAGTAATCATTAACCATAACAACGGTTATGAGACGCTCTATGCTCACTTGTCGGCTATTAATGTTAAAGTAGGACAAATACTTCCACAAGGCGCAAGTTTAGGTGTAATGGGCTCAACTGGACGTTCTACAGGGGTTCATCTTCATTTCGAAGTAAGGAAAAATGGTTCGCTTGTGAATCCTTTAACTGTTTTACGATAAATAGTATTAGAATGGTGCGAAAACTATGCACCATTCTTTTTTTAACCTTAAAGTACACTATGGATTCCCCAGGAAATAATCCAGGAAATAATCCATTTATAAGTGCGAATCCTATTAAAGAGTGATAGAGTAAAATGAATACGTGCAGATTATAAAATGACACGAGGAGGATTTTTCATGCAAAATAAAACTATTCTTGTCGTCGATGATGAAAAACCAATCGCAGACATTCTTGAATTTAATTTAAAAAAAGAAGGCTTTATTGTCTTTTGTGCATATGATGGTGAAGAAGCACTTAAAAAGGTAGAGGAAGTAAAACCAGATCTAATGCTTCTAGATATAATGCTTCCGAAAAGGGATGGTATGGAAGTTTGTCGGGAAGTGCGAAAGAAATATGATTTCCCAATCATTATGTTGACAGCGAAAGACTCTGAAATTGATAAGGTATTAGGACTTGAACTAGGTGCCGATGATTATGTTACAAAACCGTTTGGCACTCGAGAACTAATCGCTCGTGTTAAGGCGAATTTACGCAGACATATGAAGAGCGTTACAGAAGATGAGGAAAATGAAACAAATGATATTACGATTGGTCACCTAATTATTCAGCCCGATGCCTATCTTGTATTAAAAAGAGACAAGAAAATCGAGCTGACACACCGAGAATTTGAATTGCTCCACTATCTTTCAAAACACATCGGACAAGTAATGACGCGGGAACACTTATTACAAACTGTTTGGGGTTATGATTATTTTGGTGATGTTCGAACAGTAGATGTAACAATTAGACGGTTGCGTGAAAAGATAGAAGATAACCCAAGCCATCCAGGGTGGATTGTGACGAGACGTGGTGTCGGTTATTACTTGCGTGATCCGGAGCAGGAGTAAAGAGTATGCAGAAAGTCGGTATTTTTCGTTCTATTCACGTTAAATTCGTCCTTATTTACGTACTACTTATTCTAATTGCGATGCAAATTATTGGACTCTATTTCGCACGCGAGCTTGAACATACATTGAAAACGAACTTTACGACCTCAATTGATGATCGAATGAATCTAGTTGAATTTAGTGTTCGTGAAGAAATGTTGAAAGATAAATATCGTCTCATTGACGATCCGACTCTTGAAGCGAATTTGAGGGGCGTTCTTTCGGGTATTACTTCAGAGGGCGATATACAAGAGATTAGAGTTGTAAATACACAAAATCTGATACTTGCAACGTCTGTTCTTGATAATCAATCTATGGTTGGGCAACGATCCATAGATGAACTTGTAAGAAGATCGATTACTTCAGAGTCACCTTACGAGGTAATTGAACTTGATGAAAATACAAGGAAGAGAATACTTGTTAGAGCGACCCCAATTATTTCAGAAGGTGAAGTTATTGGGGCTCTTTATTTGGAGTCGAATATTGAAAAAGTATATTCACAAATGGATGAAATTAATCAGATACTCGCTGGAGGCACAGCGGTTTCTTTGACGATTACAATTATTATCGGCATATTCATTGCTCAGACAATGACGAGGCCCATATCAGATATGAGACGGCAAGCACAGGCGATGGCTAGAGGTAACTTTTCTAGAAAAGTACGTGTCTATGGTAATGATGAAATGGGACAATTGGCAATTGCATTTAATCATCTAACAAATCGTCTTCAAGAATCACAAGCTACAACTGAAGGAGAGCGTCGAAAACTAGCTTCGGTTCTAGCAAACATGACGGATGGGGTAATCTCGACCGACCGAAAAGGACGAGTCATTCTTATAAATGAAGCAGCACTTACTATGCTTAGAATGACTCAGGATATTGTGTTGAACCGCCCAATTTCATCGATATTGGGTGTTGAAACAGAATATGCGTTTGAAGATTTAGTTCAAATGAAAGATTCAATGACACTGGATTTCAGCTCAAATGAACGTCCTTATATTTTGCGGGCGAACTTTTCGGTTACTCAGAAGGAAACAGGCTTCGTGAATGGTCTAATTGTAGTTCTGCATGATAATACAGAACAGGAAAAGATTGATATGGAACGAAGGGAATTTGTATCTAATGTTTCTCATGAACTACGTACACCGTTAACAACAATGCGAAGCTATTTGGAAGCATTGGCTGAAGGTGCGTGGCAGGATTCTGAAATAGCACCATCGTTTCTACATGTAACACAAATGGAAACAGAACGAATGATTCGACTTGTAAATGATTTAATGAAGCTGTCCCGCATGGACAGTGGTGATTATGATTTAAATAAAGAATGGGTTGATTTTAATTACTTTTTCAGTCTAATTATTGATCGTTTTGAGTTTTCAAAATCACAAGATGTACATTTCAAAAGACTTTTACCTTCATCCGAGTCTTTTGTTGAGATTGATACAGATAAGATGACACAAGTACTGGATAATATTATCTCAAATGCATTAAAATATTCACCCGATGGCGGGGATATCCGTTTTAGTATGGATGTCTTGGAAAATCGAATTAAAGTAATGATTTCTGATGACGGTATGGGAATACCGCTCGAAAATGTAAAGCGTATATTTGATCGGTTTTATAGAGCAGATCGTGCGAGGTCCCGCGCTATGGGCGGAACCGGACTTGGACTTGCAATTGCACGTGAAATGATCGAAGCACATGGAGGGGAAATTTGGGCAGATAGTGAAGAGGGGAACGGTACGACAATCTTTTTCACATTGCCATTTGAACCTTTAGAGGACGGTGAGTGGGGTTGAAATACATTGAAACAGTCAAATCAGTGATTCTTGTATTCCTAATCATATTAAGCATCACACTAACATTCTCAATATGGACGTATACTCCAAAGTATAAAACGATTGAACAGACTCCGACGATTCCTACTTCGATTGTGGACGACGATAAGAAAGAAGTTAAGGGGATTAAAGATATTATTAAACCTTACAAAATTCTATTTAACTTCGAAGAAGGAATGAAAGGAACAACAGATTTAGACGCACTAGATGAAAGTATTGAAGCTATTAAAGAGTGGAAAATTACTGATGTTACTTTAGCGGATTCAGATTTCACTGAAAAAAAGTTGGATGTATTTTTGCGGAAGAAAAATCGTTTTACACTTTACTACCATGGAGATGTACCGTTACCTGTTTATGATGTTGTGTTAAATAAGGAAGATTCAAACTTTCCAGAAGCATCCTTTGATCGCATCGTCGTTGACTGGAATCCTGCAAGTACAGCAATGGAAATACATTTCATTAGCAGAATGAATGGGTTGCGTTATACCGGAAAAGTAAATGATTATCAAAGTTTTAATCGTAGAATTTTACCAAACGGGCGAAATTACTCAAATTACGTTGAGGTAAATCCAGATAAAAGTCCATTTATTGCGGTCCCTACAGATCCAATTGAATTAATTCGTAATACGTACTATCAAGCTGAAATTAGTCCAAGGCGTTTTAAAGATGCACTTTTTAGGGACCCTAATGCGGTCCGACGTGGGCAAATTTCATCATCACGTGAAGAATATCAAGATGATCATGCGATTATGCGGATTGAAACAATGATGAAAACATTAAGTTTCTTCCATCCGGTTGCGGAAAGTACCGAACTGGCGATACCCTCGGAGTTGCTCTTTAACACCATCGACTTTGTAAATGAGCATGGTGGTTGGACGGATGAATACAGATACACATTTATGAATCCCAAATCTAGAACTGTTAAATTTCAACTTTTTATTCATGGTCTACCTGTGTACAGTGATTCGACGTACACCGAAATAGAGGAAATATGGGGCGATGAAGGGATTTATGGTTATATTAGACCGTATTATACGCTAAACCTAACATTTCCATCTGAAACCCGTTATACATCCCTTCCCTCAGGTGTAGAAGTTGCGGAGAGTCTAAAGCATTCTAAGATGATTGATTTTAGTACGGTAGAAGAAATTGAAATGGGTTATTATATGAAACATGACACAGACCAACGCTTATTCCTATTAGATCCTTCTTGGTTTTATTTTGCAAATGGGAAATGGAATCTATATTCACCCGAAGCCGCTGGAGGTGAAATGATTGGATTGGAATAAAACAAAGACAATTTTCATCGTCGTATTTTCTATTTTAAACGTTTTTTTGTATTCACTTTATGTTACGCAACGTTCCGAAACACTAAATGTAAAAATTCAAGGTAATATTTCAATTGAAGAATCATTGGGCTTTGATAATATTACTTATGGTGAGTTGCCAAAAAACAATGAAGACTCCTATTTTGTATCTGCTGAAATAGCAGTGTTTAGTGAGGAAGAACTATTAAGCCTTAATAACCAATCCATAGAAGTTGAAGATGGTACCCATTTGTATTCAACAATTAAAACTCCTATTGCTCTAAAAGATGCAAGTGGAGAAATTGATTTTAATGCATTTCTTTACGAATACGTTTTGAATGGCGAGCAATATGTTCTATGGAAAAGAAATGATAAAGAACGTCAAGCAACGTTTTTCCAACATGTTAACGGTCAACCAATTTATTTCAATCAAAACGCAACGTTAACTCTTTATTGGAATGAAAATGATGAAGTGATTCGGTATGAGCAGCGAATGTTTGGGGAGTTTGTGAGTTTTAATCGAAAGAAAGATTTGCTGCCACCATTACAGGCAATTAATACTTTGAATACTCGAAACTATTTAAAACCGGATTCTAAAATACTAAGTATGAAACTTGGATATTCGACACTTGCTCAACTTACAAAGACTCAGGTATTTGCACCGACTTGGTATATACATGTAGAATTGAGTAACGGTGAACTAGAGGATTACTTTATTAACGCAAATGATGGTAAAATAATAGAATTTCAAAGTGAAAAAATAGAAATTAAAGAGGAATAAGGGGTTTTTAGAAATGCGTTTTAGTGTGCTCGCAAGTGGAAGTAGCGGAAATGCGATATATATAGAAAATGAGGAACATAACTTTCTCGTCGATGCGGGCTTAAGTGGTAAGAAGCTTGAAAGCCTTTTTGCAAATATCGATCGGTCAATGAAAAAACTAGATGGGATATTTGTAACACATGAACATGGCGACCATATCAAAGGGCTCGGAGTGGTTGCAAGAAAGTATGGCGTGCCAATATATGCAAATGAGAAGACGTGGCAAGCAATGGACGGCTTAATCGGCAAGGTCCCTCTTGAACAACGCTTTCAATTTGATATGGAAACCGTACAATCTTTTGGTCAGTTAGATGTTGAATCTTTTGCGGTATCCCATGATTCAGCGGACCCAATGTTTTACACATTTCATCAAAATGGGCGAAAACTCGTCATTATTACGGATACAGGTTATGTGAGTGATCGAATGAAAGGCATCATTCGAGGTGCGGATTCTTACGTTTTTGAAAGCAATCATGATGTTAGTATGTTGCAGATGGGTCCCTATCCTTGGTCCGTAAAACGAAGAATTCTAAGTGATGTAGGACATGTATCAAATGAAGATGCTGCAGTGGCAATTAGTGAGGTCGTTGATTTGAAAGAGACGAAGATCTATTTGTCACATTTAAGTAAAGATAATAATATGAAAGACCTTGCTCGAATGAGTGTTAGTCAGACGCTTCAGTCATGTGGTGTAATTGCGGGAGAATACGTGCATCTCTATGATACAGACCCTGATCGGCCGACAGAGCTTGTAACTGTATGAAGGACCTTGCCTGCGGGTAAGGTTTTTTATTTTGTAACGGATTATTGATTTTGAAAATGAGTGAAATAGGGTACAGTTGAATAAATGCGATATAGAAAGGATGAGATATATGGATGAGAATTTCAATCCAATCGAAAATAAGGAATCAGACAGGCCAATTCTTGAAAATGAGCAGAATCAGCATTCAACAATTGATCATAAACCTCCCCGAAAAAAGAGGACTTTTATTACTGGATTAGTTCTAGGCATCCTTGTGTCTTTAGCTATCTGGTTTATTTGGGATGAGAAAGAAAGTACACAAAGTGAAACAATTCAGGCTGAAATTGGAACTTTACAATCGGATCGTGTTTCTGTGGAAGTCACTACAGATGTAACTGGAATTGTGGAAAAGGTTGCGGATTCCGTAGTTGGAGTGACAAATTTAAAATTAGTGCGTGATATTTGGTCATCGTCCCAAATGACAAAGGAAACGGGAAGCGGATCTGGGGTTATTTATAAGAAACAAGGTGACAAAGCATATATCGTAACAAATCATCATGTTGTTGAAGATGCCGAGGAACTTGAGATCACATTTGACGATGGTAAAAAAGCGAATGGGCGTCTTGTTGGAAGTGATATATGGACAGACCTGGCAGTCATCGAAATCGATGCTGCTGAAGTTAAAGCTGTAGCTCAGTTTGGAGATTCTGATGCATTAAAAAGAGGTGAAGCAGTGATTGCAATTGGTAATCCGCTTGGTCTAGGTTTTTCGGGTTCAGTAACGGTTGGCGTTATTTCAGGAAAAGATCGATCGATTCCAATTGATTTTAATGACGACGATATTGTCGATTGGTACGCTGATGTGTTGCAAACGGACGCTGCTATAAATCCAGGGAACTCGGGTGGTGCATTAATGAATCTTACGGGACAACTTATTGGTATTAATTCGATGAAGATATCACAAGAAACAGTGGAAGGAATCGGGCTTGCAATTCCAATAAATCTTGCCATCCCAATTATTGAGAAACTTGAAAAGTTCGGCGAAGTACATCGACCAACGATGGGTGTAACGTTACTCGATCTTTCAAGTATACCTGCACAACAACAGCGCGGCATTTTAAAAATACCTGCCTCTGTGACTGAAGGTGTCGTTATAAATGAAGTAATTCAAAATTCACCGGCGAATTTAGCAGGCGTTGTTCAATATGATGTCATAGTGGAAATGGATGGAGAAAAGATTGGAGATATGGTTAGTTTGCGTAAACATTTGTATAACGAAAAAGAAATAGGAGATTTGCTGAAAGTAAAAGTGTATCGAGGCAGTCAATTATTAGAAATTGAAATGGTTCTGAAAGATGGTACTGCATTTTAAGTGAATTAACTCATGCACAGATGTCGGATATTCTATCCACAGGCGACAGACGAGCAAATGTATGAGCATGCTGTTCATTATTTTAGAGATTTTGACGATTGTGGATAGATTCAATTATTTGTGAGTAAGTTTAATTATCAAAAAAGTGTAAAAAGGGATAGAATAAATAATGATTTATTGATATTTAACCCATGGGGACCGGGCTTTAGATAGTTTTATTAGTAAGTAAGATTAGTATCCAATACCTGAAACTTGTTCTATGAATGAAATGTTATCCACAAATCCATCTTGTTGTAAAAAGGTATATTGTATGTTGTGGCGAACAAATAATCGCATACAATATGTAGAAGTAGGCCGTGGATATGTGCATAAGTTTTGTTTGTAACTATTAGAAAGAAGTGGATAACCTGTGAATATAACAATTGTGACTGTTGGTAAATTAAAAGAAAAGTATTTGAAAATGGGAATAGAAGAATTTACTAAGCGTCTTGGTGCTTATGCAAAAGTGACAATTATTGAAGTACCAGATGAAAAAGCTCCTGAGTCATTAAGCGATGCGGATATGGAAATTGTTAAGAAAAAAGAGGGGGAGCGAATCTTATCGAAAATTGGCGCTGATGTTTATGTAATTGCCCTTGCAATTGATGGGAAAATGAAAACTTCAGAACAGCTGGCTGCGGATATGGAATCCTTGATGACTTATGGTAGGAGCAAAGTGGCATTTGTTATCGGAGGATCACTAGGCTTACATAACGACGTTTTAAAAAGAGCGGACGAGCTATTGTCGTTTTCCAAAATGACATTCCCACATCAAATGATGAAACTGATTTTGGTGGAACAGATTTATCGTGCATTTCGGATAATGAAGGGTGAACCGTATCACAAATAAGTGAGGAAACTCAGATCTATACGAGTTGAAATAACGGTTTTTACTAATCACGCTTGCAGCTTAAGCTAATGAACCATTTGTTATTATTTGTGTCAAAAATTGTAATGCATACTATTATGCATTAGATCAAGCACATACGACAGAAATTACGATGAATTTATTTCACTTGTCGATGTGGGAGTAGAATCATCACTAGATTTATATTTAAGTACAGTTAATGTAAGGAGGTGTAGCTTTGGAAAAAATGAATTTTGATCCTTATCCGGAGTTAAAAACGGATAGGTTATTATTAAGGCAACTTGTGATGAATGATGATGAACGTATTTTTGAATATCAATCTAATAAAGAGAACTTTAAGTTTGTAGATATGCCAATTTATACAAGCCTAGAAGAGACCCAAAACTATGTAACTAAAATGAATGCTGGTGTAAGTAGTAACCAATGGATTATTTGGGGTATTGCTGACGCAAAAACAAATTCTGTTCTGGGTACCATTTCAATTTGGAATATATCAACAGAACAATTGAAAGCAGAATTAGGTTATGGGCTTTTTCCGGGAAGTTTTGGAAAAGGGATTATGAGTGAAGCACTAGTAAAAGTCGTTGAGTATGGATTTGAAGTCATGGGGCTTAAAACAATTGAAGCGTATACGAATGCAATGAATGATAAATCAATCGCACTTTTGGAAAGAAATAAATTTACTAAAATATCTTCATTAATTGAAACAGAAACCTCAAATAGAGTCCCAGTGGAAATGGTAGTATACGGATGTAATTACAATGAAAAGCCGAAAGTTTATTAGTAGGTACGGGATTAGTAAAAGAAGCAATAAAGAAATCATTTTATTCTGCATTGATACCTTTTACTATCTAAGGAAATCTTAAATACCAATACAATTTAAATTATATTACGAATCGCCCAAGGTGCTGATGGTTTGTTTGGATCAGCTTGATGAGTATTTTAAAGGCGAGCGCCATGAATTCAACAGCGATAAAAAAGTTGGGAGGATGTAAGATGAAAGAATATAAAAAATGCCAAAGCTGTGCCATGCCATTGAAAAAGCCAGAGGATAGAGGTACTGAAAAAAATCTTGATAAAAGCACTATGTACTGTAAGCATTGTTATCAAGAAGGTGGGTTTTCACAAAAAAATATTAGCATAGATGAGATGAAACAAGTTGTGAAAGAAAAATGTATAGAAATGGGAATGCCCAAACTTATAGCGGTTATGTTTGCAAAAAATATACACAAGTTGGAGAGATGGAAGCTGTAAATAACGATAGATTCGCTCTTAATCAGCTTAAGCCATAAGACAAAACCTCGGATAGATTCATTATGATGAACCGTATCATAAATAACGAAGGTCATAAATGTTATCCATCTTAAACATTGTTATAATAAACGAGTGTCCAAAGCCCATCTATAGCTTTGGATGCTCTTTTTTAAATTACATTCATAGTATGTATATTATTAGTTAGGGAGTTGGATATAGAGATGAATAAGAAGGATATTGCAACAATACGCAAACAATTTAAGTTGGATAATGAGTTACTGACAATTAACGATATTTATAAAGTGTATATTAAACAGGAAAGCAGTGACATCTTTCATGAGGAGAATCAGTCGTTTTCCCTGTTAGAACGGGAACAACAAGAATTATTCCTTACAAACTTTAAAAAAGTTTTGGGTGGAAAACTAGGCATGAAATTGTTTGAAGTGCGATTTCAGAGTTCAACAGAAGAGCAAACAGACCATACGCAGAAAGTATTATATAAGGGGCTTCAAGCAGACGGTGTAGAAGAATGGAAAGCGGATATGAATAGAATTGCACTAAAAATGGTAGAGGAAGTCCAATATGAAAAAGATATAGTTGTCACATTCGTTCGAGGAAATTATTTTATTCCGGCAAAACATAATTATGATGAACACGGAATGGCACCTCGTGACGAAGCATATACAACTCCTTTTATTCTCTGTAGTATGAATCAGACTGAACTGCCGAAGCATTCACTTACTTTTGATTTTATTGAGAGAGAATTTAAGTCAAACACAATGGCTGATCCCGTCATTAATCTTACTTCCCCAATTGGTGGATTTTTGTTTCCTTGCTTTTCGGATAACGTAGCAGATGTCAATCACATTCTTTATGCTGCGGGAAAAGCGAATAAGCCCGATATCCATTTTATCGAGAAAGTGCTTGATGGTGAAGAAATTATGACTGCGGAAGACGACAAGGCGGTCTTTGAAGAAATTGTAAAAGAAGTCATTGGTGATGAGGTGAATGCACAAACTCTTGCCAGCGTATATGAGGAAATCAATCGTATGATGGATGAGGAAGCCGATGACGAGGAATATGAGGTTACGCCTACATTGGACACTAAAGAGATGGAACGCGTATTACAGGTATGTGGTGTGCAGGACGTGAGTGCAGAAAAAGTGGAAATGGCTTTCCAAAAGGTGATTGATGATGAAACTTATGAAATGAAAGCGAGTCATATCCTTCCAAGTTATACATCGAAGTCCATCAAAATCAGTACAAAAGTAGCGAATATCGCTATTAGTCCTCAAGATTTGAAATATGTTAGACAGGTAAATTACAATGGCAAACGTTGTTTATTAATAGAAGTAGAAGAGGATACAATGATTGAAGGATTTAAGCTCGTTCAGGAAGAATTATTGTATTAGAAGTAAATATGTCCTGATTTATCTAAAAATAGAGTAAAATAATGTGATATAATTAAAATAGAACAGATATGCGACTAGGTCGCCCCTCACATTGGCGTGAAGACTAAGCAGATAGCCTGTATCTTCTGCAAATAAATAGAGTAAGGAAGGTTAAAATGAATAACAGAGAAACAAAAACAGACGTTATCTTAATTGGTGCCGGAATAATGAGTGCTACTTTGGGAACAATGTTGAAGGAATTAAAACCAGAATGGAATATTAAAGTATTTGAAAAGCTAGATACAGCAGGAGAAGAAAGCTCAAATGAATGGAATAATGCAGGTACAGGACATGCTGCACTTTGCGAGCTTAACTATACTTCTGAAAAACCAGATGGTTCAATAGATATTAAAAAAGCGATTACTATCAATGAACAATTCCAAATTTCCATGCAGTTTTGGTCTTATCTTGTAAACAATAAATTGATAAAAAATCCAGAAGACTTTATTATGCCCTTGCCTCATATGAGTATGGTGCAAGGGAAAGAAAATGTGGCATATTTAAAGAAACGCTTTGAAGCAATGTCCAAGAATCCACTTTTCAAAGGTATGGAGTTTTCTGATGATCCAGCAAAATTGATGGAATGGATTCCGCTTATTATGGAAAATCGTTCAACAGATGCTGTTATTGCAGCAACAAAAATCGACACGGGTACGGATGTTAACTTTGGTGCTTTAACTCGAATGATGCTAGACCATTTAAAGATTAAAGACGTAGATGTTAATTACAATCACAGTGTTGAAGATCTTAAACGTACGGAAGAGGGCAATTGGGAAGTAAGAGTGAAGAATAGCGCTGAAGGAAAAATCGAAAACCACACGGCGAAATTTGTGTTTGTTGGAGGCGGAGGCGGAAGCTTACATTTACTGCAAAAGTCTGGTATTCCTGAAGGAAAACATATCGGTGGGTTCCCTGTAAGTGGAATGTTCTTAGTATGTAACAAACCGGAAATCGTAGAAAGACACCATGCCAAAGTATATGGAAAAGCGGCGGTTGGTGCACCACCAATGTCTGTTCCACATCTAGACACAAGATTTATTGATAATAAAAAGTCATTGCTCTTCGGGCCTTTTGCAGGGTTTTCTCCCAAGTTTTTAAAAACAGGTTCGATGTTAGACTTAGTAACTTCAGTAAAGCCAAATAATGTTGTAACTATGTTGGCCGCAGGTGCTAAAGAGATGTCTTTAACAAAATACTTGATTCAGCAAGTAATGTTATCCAAAGATAAGCGCGTGAAGGAATTACAGGTATTTATCCCAAACGCTAAAATTGAAGATTGGGATACAGTTGTCGCCGGTCAACGTGTACAAGTTATCAAAGACACTGAGGCTGGTGGCAAAGGAACTCTACAGTTTGGTACAGAGATGGTTACTTCAGCTGATGGTACAATTGCTGCTTTACTTGGTGCATCACCAGGTGCATCCACCGCAGTTCACGCAATGATTGAACTACTTAAGAAATGTTTCCCAGAACATATGTCAGAATGGGAATCGAAAATTAAAGAAATGATTCCTTCTTATGGTAAGTTGCTTTTGGACAACCCTGAGCTTTTAGAGGAAATTCATACTTTAACAGGGAAAACGTTGTTAGGTTTAATTGACAAGGATGAGTCTGTAGACAATTTTGTGGATGTGGAACCAGAAGTAGTTCAAATTAATAATGAAACGATTTAATAAATAAAAGTAAGCGTGGACGCCTGATACTCAGCTGTCCACGCTTACTTTTTACTATATTATATAAAATAACTGATATTCTTGTATTCTTTAATACTCCATCTTTAAGTGATAAGATTAAACGAATACAAGAACATGAGATGAGGGAAATATCTTGTTTCTAGACAAACTGAGAAACCAATTAAATGTGAATAAATCACTGTTTATCGGCGAGGATACGGCTTTACGTTACGCAATTTTAATACCAATCGTTCTAGTGGATGATGAATGGCATGTCCTTTTCGAAGTACGCTCATTAACGATGAGAAAACAGCCCGGTGATATTAGTTTTCCTGGTGGTCGAATTGACTCTACAGACGCATCTCCAATGGCAGCAGCTTTACGGGAAACACAAGAAGAATTAGGCGTTGATCCGAACACAGTTACAATTGTGGGAGAATTAAGCCCTTATATTGCATCTTCTTCATTTGTTGTGTACCCATTTGTAGCAACCATTGATTACAATCAAATTATTCATTTGTACAATAAAGAAGAAGTCGAAGAGGTATTTACAATTCCGATCAACTGGCTATTGAATCATGAGCCTTATATGCACTTAATAAGCGTCGATTCAGTTCCCCCACCAGACTTTCCTTATGAAAAGATAATGAACGGTGCGCAGTATCAATGGAGAAGCCGGTCAATGGAAGAATGGTTTTTCGATTATGAAGAGCGTACCATTTGGGGACTAACAGCTCGGATTTTAAAGCACTTTATAGAAATCATGAAATTAGATAACCCTAAAGGAAAAGTATTTGAGTAGTATATATTAAAAACTCCAGTCAATATGTGAATTTGGATAATAGAAAAATGCATTGGATAAAGTAAAGGCTTATACTGGAGATTAGGTTGCAAAGGTTCTGGAGGGATAACGATGAATAATAATGATCGATTGGTTAGATTACGCTATGCATTGGATATAAAAGATGCTGAAATGGTTGAGATTTTTAAACTAGGCGGTTTTGATTTAACAAAAGAAGAAGTGCAAAAAATGCTTTCAAAATCAAAACAAAATACTGCGACCAATTCGGAAGAAAATGAAACACAAGTGAATGAATATGTAACAAGTCTAGAGAACTCTTCGTTCGAGTCCTTTTTAAATGGGTTAATTGTCGCTAAAAGAGGAGTGCAGGACTCAATTCCAGGGACTTCTACGAACCAATTCTTAATGTCAAAAGACAATCGAAATGTAAACAACATTTTGCTGAAAAAAGTGAAAATCGCTCTTTCCTTAACAAGTGAGGATATGTTAGACATCTTAATGGATGCGGGAGTACACCTTTCAAAAAGTGAATTGAGTGCAGTTCTTAGAAAAGAAGGACAGCGGAATTATAAAGAATGTGGCGATCGATACGCACGTAACTTCATTAAGGGATTGGGAATGAGATACCGAGAATAAATTCACATAGTAAAAAGGGTCCGGATTCTTTATCGAATTCTGACCCTTTTTGTATGTTTTATAGATTTTGGTTAGAAGGCATTGCGTCCATATGACTTGCGATCAATGCAATGATTGTGCTGGCTTCATCTTTGGAAAATGTGAAGCTGCTTTCACCTTTGAAAAGTTCGCCATCTTCGGACCATTTTCTGTTTACCCTACGAAGAACCCCTTTACCTGTTGCATTTTCAACTCCAAATTGATAGGTAACTTCAACTTTTTCGGCAATTTGAAAGGCAGTCATTTCAGGTGTTTCCCATTCAACTGTGTGATTTTCATGAACTTCTTCTGTAACAAAGAGTTTAGCGATGTTCAACTCTTCGTTATCGTCAACTTCAACTATTCCCTCGTCTTCATCATCAATAATTAAATAGCTATCGTCGTTTATATAATCATGCAAGCTAAAATGAACAGCATCAATTATATCTTCGATGTCAGGCAGCATAATTCTCGCTTGTTGTTCAAATTCTAAATCGAACATTTCTACGTAAAATTCATTATTATGTGGATCAAAGAAAAGAATGCAAAAGTAATCTCTTTCATCACTTTCTGTATTCACAAAAAACTCGATTCGGGGATGTTTTGCACTCCGATCAATTTTCATTTGACCTACTTGCTCATACTCTTCACAAATTGAATTAAGCTGTTCTTGTAGTTCTAGTGTTACTCTGTTAAACCATTCTATCGACATGCATGAACCACCCCTTATTTATATTCATCTTTCAAATACATATCTTTTCCTAATTTATGTGATTTATAACCGTGATATTGGATTCGTTCGCAAATTTTATTGTAGAAATAAAAAAATGCGAATTTTGAACCTTCATGAATGTTTAATATAAGCACCTTTTTATTTTCACTTAACACAACCTTAGGGGGGAGGGGCGGCCTCTATAACCGGTTTTACAAGATTCCTATAGAATGATGCGGGTTTTCATTTGAAAAGGCTTACGTGGATCACTGAAAGCCTGGTTTTTCTAAAAATAAAAATATAGTTGTGTTTTCAAGATTGTAATAACTATTTTCTATTTTTGATTTACGATAAAAGGACAGAATAATGCGACCTGTTATACTACTCTGAACTATCAAACTTGAAAATTAACGTGGAATACTCATCAGATGTTGTATGTTGAAAATGCACATTTTGAATGTATACATTATAAGTAACGTTGTATACAAAGATGTGTACAAATGTAAACAATAACGTATACAAGTTTACAAAGGCGTGTACACCCTTTGTTTCATTGAGTGTACTTAAATGTATTCTTGTTTACATTAATGTGTACAAGAATACATTTGTATGTTGTATGTAGGTTTAGCATTGACCTTACCGCATAACTCCGATAAAGTTTAAGTAGTAATATATATTCATAGGAAGGATGATTATTTTGACAGTATCTCGAATTGCAGCAATTGACGTAGGAAATGATTCATTGAAAGCTATTTTTGGTAAGTTAGATGCAGAGCTTAATATACCAAATGTGATTGCACAGGATGTTGAAGATCGTCCAATCATCGGAATTGAAGAACTTGACAGTCAGGATCCTGTAAGTGGTATCCATATTCGATTACATTCTCCCGCATTAAAAGAAAATAACTCAATTTACCGTGTAGGAAGTTTAGCTACGAAAAGCGGTAATTCTACAGAACTTGATCCGGGAAGTAACAAATCAGAGGAAGACCAAACTCTTGTAATGATGTTTGCTTCATTAGCATTAGATGCGGCACGCGATGAAAATAAAGAGATTTTTAAACGCAATAATAATGTCATCGAGGCTACGTATACACTTGGGACAGGACTTCCACTTAGAGAAGTTAAAGAAGGAAAAGATGTTGGCTACCGTTCTCAATTGCTTGGATCTGTACACCAAGTTGAGTTTTTAGTAACGCCTAAATATCAGGGTCTTAAAGTGAACATCAAGTTTGATGAAGTGAAAGTCTATCCAGAAGGATTTGCGGCGTTTATTAACCTCGTAATGGATAATGACTTGAACATCATAAATAAAGAATTGATAGACAAGAGAATTTTGATTCAAGATATTGGTGGTCTATCAACGGATGTAGCGGTTATTAAAGATCGTAAAGTCGATGATGATAAAGCACAAGGCTTTAACTTGGGAGTGTCAGAATCACTTGATGCCATTCGTGAAGAGATTTATGCAAGACACGGTGTAGAGCTAGATAGCCGTATGGATGTTGTGGACATTATAACGAAGAAAAATGATCGCAACCACATCATGGTAAAAGGAAGTCGGACAAGCGTTCATGATATCGTGGACCGGATTCTTATGGATTTGGCGAAAAAGCAATACCGCCATTTACGGAATGTATGGGCTAGAAACTCACAATCTGAAATTTGTTACTTTATAGGTGGAGGTTCAATCGTCCTTAAGGATTATCTAAAAACGTTGAATAATAGCTTAGATGGCTATAATATCGATTTCTTTGAAGATGAAAAAGAAAGCGTTTGGATGATGGCAAATTCTTATTATAAACTAATCTCGGATTTTGCTAGAAAAAATCAAAAAGTACAACCGAAAGTAGAAGAGAAAACAGTAAAAACAAAATAGGGTGATAGTGCATGAATGAAAAAGGATTAAAAAGAGGGCAGCCTATAACATTTCGTCTTCCGTCCGATACGTCCGATCACACTTTAAGGCAATTACAAAAGCTGAAAGAAGTCGAAAGAAGGAACTTCTCCAGTAAAATTGCTGAATTTGTAATCGATGGGGTGAACGCCTCTATTGTAAAACATAGAGAAGCCATCGTCATTCCGCTGCCAAAAGGCCTAACTAAAGCGCAAAGGGATTGGCTGAAGCATGAACATTCCGAGGCACTTCTTGGAAGCATTGTCTATCAGCTAATGTCAGACCCAAATCGTACGGCCTCACTCTTCGCATCACTAAATAGTAATGCGTTAGAGGTGGATGACGCTTTATATCTCCAGGAAGAAACAGTTGCTACAGTAGAATCCAAAATCGAGGATAACTCGATTAAGAGCGACCCTGATGATGATTTAAATAACTTTGACTGGGGTCAGATCACAAGGACCGAGGACAAGCCTGTCGAAGAAGAGGAAGAAATAGATCCTTTAGGTGACTTTCTTGCTCAAATGAATAAGTGATTTTTCTATTGGAAAATAATTATAAAAGCACATCAACAGTAATTATGTTGATGTGCTTTTATTTTTAATTTAACTTAGCGGATGAACTACGCTATTAGAATTGTGGGAACGAAATTGCACGACGTTGCGGGGTTTTTGGAAAACGTTGCGAGGTTTCCCGCATATGTCATAAGGAATCATATTTGATTAATAAAAAAAGAATGCTCGTTTTACTAACGGGTTCGGTACACGGGGAGAAAACATTAAAAAACATAGCATTTGGGGACGCAATTCGCGTATGAATTAGTGTCCCTGTTTTTGTTGTTACATCAATGTTTTAAAGTATTTAATATACTAACCCACATTACAATTCACACCCAAATTAACAACACCACATAAATTTGTGTGGTGTTGTTAATTTGGGTGCTAAAACGGTTGCGAATTGGCTGTAAAATCATTTAGTGGGCGCCCTATCCCATCTTTCAGCAAGTAATGCAACGGTATCAGTGTCAAGTTTGCAAAAAGAAAACGGCTCTTACACCAATAAGACCGCTCAACGGTTAGGAATCACAGATAAAAAGTTCGACATGAAAGATATTATTTATCTAAGATAGTTTGTTTAGTATCAAGCAAAACTTTTTTAAAAAGAAAATACAGAAAATTGTGTTAAAATGAATATAATTGATTGTGAATGGTGTAATTCAACTGACGACCAGGTTAGTTGAAGGAACGGTATTGTATAGAATAAAGATGTAAAAGAAGTGAAAAGGGGGATTTGCTATGAAGAAGTTATCGGTAATTTTATTATTAATGGTTCAACTCACACTAATTTCTGCGTGTTCACAAAATGAAACTTTAACATTTGAAGAACAGATTAAGGAAGTCATGGTTAAAAATAATTATGAATTTGACTCCGCTTGGCATTTCGAAATTAAAGGAAATATTATCATAATATTTTATGATAATAAAGGACGGCTTGATATTTATTTTATCGAAAATAGTAATGGGAAATGGGAATTAAAAACTGGTATGGGCGCATTAGACCTTGAGCAAGGTGGATATTTAACTACTTTTAAAGAGATGGGACTTCCTTTTAACTTTACGGTTGTTGTACACCCTGAAGAGAACGTTAAAGGAATTTCTGTTTTAGGAGAAAGTACAAAACTCGTGCAAATTAGCCCAGAAAAAAAAGTGTGGTTTGCGTTTACAAATAAACCAGCTAACGGTTATGAAATTGAAAAATAACGATAGTAAAAATACGTCAAAAAACGCTCATTCCTGAGCGTTTTTATATGTCATTTGTATTGTTAATTCGCTGTTGATTCATATGCCTATTAGTGTGATATTTAAACTGCTAATCGCGTTTTTCTCCCCATCAACCGAACCCGTTATCGTTTTACAAAGCATTCTTTTTCAAAAATTATCTAAAGAATGGAGTTTTCTTCAGTAAAACGCATAAAGGAATAGCCACTAAAACCCCAACGACGTTTTGAACGATGTCTCCCGGAATAGACGCCACGGGTATAATCCAACTGTTAAAAAGAAACGCTTCCCATACATAATAACCTGCAATCATGGGGGGAATCGAAACGATTGTAGCGAGTAAATTGTAACCCTTACTATTTCCATTGCGGCCATTAGACCAGGCGATTTTACCAACGATATATCCTTGCAAGCCACGAACCAAAAATGTAATTGGTGCCCACAATGTCCAACCGGATATTAAGTCAAATAAACCCATTCCTACGGCACCAGCAATTGCTCCTTTTTTAGGACCAAACGAGATGGAAATTACGAAAAGCATAGCGGTCCCCATATGAATAAGTCCCCCATTTGCCCTTATAGGTAGTTTGATATTCAATAATAGGGTTGCGACGAATACGAGTGCAATAAGAATTGCTGTAAGAATCAAATTAAATGTACGCGTGTTTGATTGACTTGAAGTTTTTTGCATAATCCTTAACATCTCTTTCCTTGTTGTAATTTTCTTAATCTTATCAAACTGTTGATACTATTGAAAGTGCCAATTAAGAACAAAACGTAGGGGTCAGTTTGATCAGGATTGTTAATAAATTTTTAGCATTAAAATAAACACTCATACCTCGACAGTTTTACGACAAACTAAAGGATAGGGAAAATGGCTACTACCAGATGTTCGAGCGATTAGAACATTTCACTTGAAAAAAATCCGTGCACATCGATTAATGCGGTGATGTGCACGGATTTTATATTTAATTGCCCTTCCTCATAATAAAACTCAAATGTCTTCCAGAACTTTTGTCTTCACGATACGAAAATCCATCTGGACTTAAATAGGTACAAGTCGGATCGATCGTAATTTGCCCAGCTGGAATACCTGCTAATTCACATTGCATTTTCACTGTGAGCTGATTGTCGATGTGATATTTGTTCGTTTGGTCGTTGTAATTGATAAAGTCATCCGCATAGCCAAGGTCTTTGAATTTCAAAAAAACGTCTTCATCAACTTCAAATTTCTCCTGACCGAGTGCGGCTCCTATTTGAACGTGAAAATCATTTGGATTACACTGCTCTTTTTTTATTAAATGATCAAAAACTTTGGAAGTAATTTCTTTAACAGTACCTTGCCATCCGGAATGTATAACACCTACTAAGCCATTGACTTTATTATAAAAAGTTACAGGTACACAATCGGCTGTAAAACTGCATAATAATAAATTCGGTTCGTACGTATACAGTGCGTCTGTATTTGGAATGGCGGTATTGGAAAGATTAGATCCTCTTCCTTTATCATCGAGTGTCACGCGGTGGAAGTTGGCACTATGTGTTTGATTGGCGCAAACGAAATTTTCCAAGCTACAATTTAAGAAATGAGCAAGCCTTTTGCGGTTTTCCAATATATTTTCTACATTAGAACAGGAATGAAGAGCCATGTTGTTGTCTTCAAGTTTGGTGTCATCTTTTAAGGTCATCCCTGCGAAGAATTTCTCATTATTTACATATACTTTTGTCTTCATATCATCACCTACATTTAATATACTCAACAGCATTCTAAATGTATAGATTGATTGAATAAACATAAACAATCAATTTGAATGTCTAATCCACGATAGTAATGGAAAAACTAACAATTAACGACATAGGGAAAGGAGAATCCAGCAATGAGTGGAAAAAGATCGCCACATGAACGAATGACCGATAAAAATAACGGCCTTAGTTCGGCGCAAGAAGTATTGTACCAGGAAGAGTTCAAGAAGGCGGATAAGATTAAAGAAGGGGAAGAAAAAGCCCGACGTAAATGATTACTTGGGTTAGTAAACAATTGTAAATCATAACAACAGCTAAAAACGATTGCAGGTTAATAGCAATCGTTTTTAGTGTTTTACAGGAACCTGCAATTAAAGAAAGAATGGATTTTCATGTATCTATGAATCGTCCGTGCATGATGGCCTTCTAGCGTATTTGAATCCAAATTTTGTTCTAGTTGCCGTAAGAACTCACGGTCACATCTGCACCGGTTTCGAGTGGTTTGATAACATTCATCATGTTCTTTACACGCAGCATCTATAGCGTTTATAGGGGCGTCTGGACCGCTGCAACCGGGGCCGCACCAGTTATAGCCTGGGAAAACGCAGAACTGCGGTCTTCTTTTATTATATTCATTCATTTAAATCACTACTTTCGGTTGGCTTAGTACATGCTATTCGGTAGAACTCAAAAATGTATCGGCCAATACCTAAGTAGAATAAAAGTTTTGGTTTTAATCCTATAAAAACAAGCAAAACTAATGGATTCATTAGTTTTGCTTGTTTTGCATGTGTTTTTAAATATTACTTTGTGAAATTATCAAAGTAGCCTTGTATGAATACGATTGGAGTACCTTTATCTCCACTACCTGAAGTTAAATCCGATAGAGAACCGATAAGATCCGTTAGTTTCCTTGGTGTTGTACCTTGTGACTCCATTGAACCTACGAGGTCATCATCTTTATTGTCGATAAACTCCGAAATAGCATTTTTAAGTTCGTCGCCTCTTAAATCAGCGAAATTATTGTCAGCAAGATACTTTAATTTGATTTCATTAGGTGTGCCTTCAAGTCCAGATGTAAATGCTGGAGATACAACAGGGTCAGCCAGTTCCCATATTTTTCCTACGGGATCTTTGAACGCACCGTCACCATAAATCATCACTTCAATATTCTTACCAGTCTTTTCTATAAGCATTTGTTGAATTTGATCAACGACGGGCTGGCAGTTACGTGGGAAAAGTTTAACCTCATCTTCTGTTGATTTATTCGAGCCTAAAAGACCGTAGTCTTCGTTGTACCCACTGCCATCAATAGATTTTGCTAAAATATCATCCAGACCGTAAATGATTTCTCCGCCATTGTCTTTCAGTATCTTTTTCGTTCTGAGTCTCGTGTGTATATCACAAGTCAGAACATTCTTTGTGTAATCTAAAATTGTTTTGGCGTTATTCGAGAAAATTACTTCGCATTCAACGCCGTATTCTTCAACGATGGATTTATAATACTCGATATAATCAATACCTGTAAAAGCATGTTTAACGAATCCAAAATGGCTCCGAAATTGTTCTTCCGTTAAAACATCTGTCCAAGGGTTAACACCTTTTTCATCTAACATATCAACCTCAACTAAGTGGTTGCCTACTTCGTCAGATGGGTAGCTCAGCATTAAAACAACTTTTTTAACACCTTTTGCAATACCACGAAGGCAAATTGCAAAACGGTTCCGGCTTAGGATTGGGAATATAATACCGACCGTTTCATCACCAAACTTTGCGTGAACATCCTTAGCTATGTGATCGATTGTGGCGTAATTCCCTTGAGCACGAGCAACAATGGACTCTGTTATTGTAACAATATCTTTATCATTAAATTGAATGCCTTCAACTTCTGAAGCTTTTAAAACGCTGTCAACAACAATTTGTTCAATATTATCGCCTCTATTTATTATTGGGCAACGTAGACCTCTAACAACTGTACCAACGACTCTTTCCAATAGTATCGCTCCTAATTATTAAAGTTTATTTTTTTATATTAGTATCTACTTGTAATATACACTAAAATAGTGGTATAAGTAAAATTAATATATCGAATATGAGATATAAGGGGTGCTTATATGGTAAGTAGATTAGATTTATATAGAGTATTTTGCAAAGTGGGTAAAAGTGTTAGCTTTTCTCAAGCGGCAAAAGATTTGTACATGACACAACCGGCAGTGAGTCAGTCGATTATGCAATTAGAAAAAGAATTAGACATACGACTTTTTAATCGAACGCCTAAAGGAGTTTCGTTAACACATGAAGGAAGTCTTTTATTTGAATATGCCAACTCAGCAATAAACTTACTTCATGTTGGAGAAGAAAAAATATTAGAATTCCAAAATTTAACCGCCGGTGAATTAAAAATCGGAGTAGGGGATACAATTTCAAGGTATTTTTTACTTCCTTACTTAGAGACATTTCATAACCGATATCATAAAATCAAGTTTAAAATCATTAACGGAACAACATCGGAACTCTGTTCTTTATTAAAGTCTGGTGAAGTTGATATTGCAATTTGTAACTTCCCACTCTATGATCCTGCATTGGAATTAAGACCAAGCATTGATATCCATGATATATTTGTGAGTGGAGAAAAATACAAAAACATCGTGTCTAAACCAATGACTTTTAGCGAAGTTGTACAACTTCCTTTAATAATGCTCGAGCCGAAATCGAATTCCCGAAAGTATGTAGAGGATTTTCTTGAATCTAAAGGCGTTAAGGTCTCTCCAGAATTCGAATTGGGATCTCACGATTTATTGCTTGAATTCGCAAAAATAAATTTAGGAATTGCATGTGTATCAAAAGAGTTTTCTAAGGAGTATTTAAATAAAGGACTATTATATGAAGTACAACTAGTAGAAGAAATACCGAAAAGAAGCATAGGTGTCTGTTACTTGAAAAGTGTTTCTTTATCACCAGCTGCGACTCGGTTTGTGGAAATTATCGAAAAAAAGTAAGCTGAAGGATATAAGTGAACAATTATTAAGGATATATTATTCATTCTCTTGAAGCCCACATTTTATTCACAGCGAAATACAAAAGAAACCTTTATGGTAAAAGCAATAAATCTGTAAATTTATGATTTAGAGTCCTTATCTGTTTTTTTATGAGTACGTATTTTTTGTGTTATCAGGGAGTTTGATGATTGTGCTTAAGTACGTATACTCTCTGCCAGGTAGTGTGATAATCTGTAATTAGAGAAGAACTTTTTAAGGGGTGAATGTTTATGAATGAAAAAGAATATGATCGCGGTCTAGGGATTAAAACGATTGGAATGCGCGAATGGTATACACAATCTGCACATTACAACCGTTACGAAGCATCACCCTACGAAGCACTAGATGCTCTCTTCGACGAATACGAACTAGGAAAGTCCGATATAGTTGTCGATTTTGGGTGTGGAAAAGGGCGACTTACTTTTTATGTACACAATCGGTTCCAGGTATCGTCTAAAGGCATTGAAATGAACCCACAGATGTACCAAGAAGCACTTGAGAACCAGGCCAGTTATATGCAGAAGAATAAGCAGAAGGACGGGTTCATCGAGTTTGAAATGTGTTTAGCTGAGGAATATGAAGTAGAGCCAACGGATAATCTGTTTTACTTTTTCAATCCATTTTCAGTACAAATATTTTCAAAAGTGATTGATAATATATTACTTTCTATCGATAAAAAGAGTCGTTCTGTCGATCTCATCCTTTACTATCCAACAATGGAGTATATTGAATATCTTGAAACGACACCTTTTGAGTTTTTGAATGAAGTGAAAGTACCTAGAATGTACGAAGTAAATGACAATGAACGGTTTTTAATATTTCGTTATGAAGCATTGGAAGATGGCCAATTTGTTCGTTAAATATAAGGGCTTAAAATTATTCATTGCTTGACATAATTTAAAAAGCGCCATAATATGAATGACGTTCAGTCATAATTGTGAAAGGAGTTCATAAAGTTGAATAAAAAAGAGAATATTGTTCGTGCAGCTGTAAAGATCTTTAGCGAAAAAGGAATTGAAAAAACAAAGATTTCGGATATTGTGAAAGAAGCGGGCGTCGCACAAGGTACGTTTTATTTATACTTTCCTTCTAAATTATCTCTTATGCCCGCAATCGCAGAAATAATGGTGGAAAAAACATTAACGATTATAAAAGGAAATGTTCAAAAAGATGTATCCTTTTCAACTAAAATAGAACAAATAATAGATTCAATCTTCATGGTAACGCGTGATTATAATGAGTTGCAGGCATTAATATATGCTGGACTCGCATCAACAGAACATTTAAAAGAATGGGAAGCGGTATACGATCCTTTTTATGTTTGGGTAAGCGACCTTTTAAGGGAGGCTAAATCAGAAGGTGTCATACGTGAATCAATCCACGTTGAACGAACTGCAAAAATTATGATTGGACTCATTGAGTCAGCGGCCGAGCAAATCTATTTATACGACAGCGATAAAGACGACCAGGCTCGAATTCAAAAGATTGAAGTGAATCAATTTGTAAAACATGCACTTGGTGTGAAGGATTAATTTTCAGTACGGAATTTAATGAATGACAGTCAGTCATAATTGTGGAGGAATCAGCAATGAACAAAGGTTGGATTTTTGTAGCACTCACAAGCTTTTTCGAGCTTTTTTGGATATTCGGTTTCAATGTCGCAAGCGCTTGGTGGCATTGGGTTATTATTGTCGCTTTCATTTTGGTTGATTTTCATTTCTTAGCAAAAGCTTGTGAAAGTCTTCCCACTGGTACGGTATATGCAGTTTTTGCTGGAATCGGAACGGTCGGAACCTCTTTAATGGACGTATTCTATTTTGGCGGTAGCTTAAGCGGGGGTAAGGTCTTCTTCATCGTTCTATTAGTAATTGGCGTTGTTAGTTTAAATTTAGCGGATAAAGTCGAAGAGGAAAAAAAAGCGAAAGGATTTGTGTAAGAATGGGATGGTTATATGTTTTTTTAGCTTCCGTAAGTGAAATTGTCGGTGTTATTGGTCTTAAAATGCATAGTCAAGAAAAAACATGGAAAAGTGGATCTTTATACATTGTTGGTTTTGGTGCTTCATTTGTGTTTTTATATGGGGCCCTTAGTTATTTGCCGATTAGTGTTGCATATGCGGTATGGATTGGTGTTGGTACGGCTGGAGCAGTGCTTATTAATATGTTCTTTTTTGGTGAGTCAAAAAGTCCTGGCCGTTTTGTAAGTGTGTTGCTTATTGTAATTGCTGTGGTTGGATTAAAAGCCCTTTCCTAAGTATTGCCAGTTATATCCGTTTTAATTAAAAAGACATCGCATTGTGCTGCGATGCCCATCTAGTAATGAAGTTTTTTCTTTTTATCCAGGCAATGCATTGCATCTTCCGCCTCGTTCCAAGGAACTTTATAGCCCTTACCTTTTAGGATGAAAATAGATGTCGATGTGTACTCTGGGTCTGCGTCTTTATCATAGCCAATTTCTTCAATGACTTCCTTCGTGTTATGACAACGGTCGTACCCTCCAAATTGTAAGCTGAGAGAACCTTTGCCATTTGTAATGGATGCGAAGATTGTGCTGTAATCCATAAAAGTTGAAACAGGTACTCGGCCGATAATGGTCGTTTGATTGCCCGTAGTTTCGGGTGGCTCAAAGGTTCCGTGTGCGTGTTGAATATCCGATAGAACTCTTCCGATGTGACCCTGTTCTATTTTTATTTTATAGTCGTAATAAGGTTCAAGTAGAATATTAACCGCTTGTTCCAAACCCTGTCTTAAAGCCCGTAATGTCGCTTCTCTAAAATCCCCGCCAGAAGTGTATTCATTATGACCGCGGCCGGTTAACAGTGTGAACTTAAGATCTGTTAACGTAGATCCGGTTAATAATCCGTGGTGGTTTCGTTCGAATAAATGATGACGAACAAGGTTTTGGTTGCCAATGGACAAGATATTGGCGTGACAGTTGTTTTCAAAGGATAATCCACTGTTTCTTTCAGTAGGTTCGATTTGTATATGAACTTCTGCGTAATGTTTTAAGGGTTCAAAATGACCGTAACCCGTAACTGTGTTTTCGATTGTTTCTTTGTAAAGTATTTTTGGATCAGCAAATGTTATATGAATGGAGAATCGTTCGCTAACAATTTGCTGAAGAACTTCCAGCTGGATAATGCCCATCACATGAACATGGATTTCTTGAAAGTATTCATCCCAAAAGACGCGCAGTGAGGGATCTTCAGCATCCAATATATTGAACACGCGAAGCACTTCTTTGACGTGAACAGTTGAATCGAACAGCACATTCGACTTGAGTGTAGGAATTAACTCGTAAGTAGCTTTCTCCGTTAGTTTTCCAAGACCGTCACCAACGGATGCGTTCGTTAAACCTGTCACCGCAAAGAGTTCACCTGCGTGTGCTGTTTCGATTGTTTTATATTTAGTGCCGTTATAGTGTCTGATTTGCGTAATCTTTTCTACGTTTCCACCGGCTATCACTTCATCTCTTACACGTAAGACACCACTTAAGGATTTAAGGTGAGTAACGCGATTCCCATTGTCATCATGGCGAACTTTGTACACCCGTGCAGCAAATTCTTCTTCATTTTCATAAAATGTATCTGTAAGTTGGTCTAATTTCTCGAAAAATTCAAGGACACCAATGTCTTTGAGTGCAGAGCCACTTGAACAAACAAAGAGTTCTCCGTTTTTAATCATCGTTTTTACCGCATTTAACCATTTTCCCTCATTGTATCCAAATTCCATATAATATTCGAAAAGGGCTTCATTACGCTCCGCAATGAACTCAATGAATTCATCTGTCATTGCACCGTCCTTAAAAGCATTCGTAATATCAATGACATTCTCCGATAAGTTGGAACGCAATTCCTCAATAATAGCAGCTGTATTCGTGTCGGGACGATCTGTTTTATTAATAAAGAAAAAAGTAGGTATATGATTATTTTGTAGAAGTTGCCAAACGGTTTCTGTATGACCTTGAACACCATCGGCAGCACTAATGATGATAATGGCATAATCCATTACTTGCACAGCACGTTCCATCTCGGGTGAAAAGTCGACGTGCCCCGGTGTATCTATAATAGTATAGTGAGAATCGTTAAAGTCGAATACTGCTTGATCGGCAAAAACTGTGATGCCACGATCTTTTTCAATCGCATGGCTGTCTAAAAAAGCATCTTTATGATCTACACGTCCACGCTCACGAATGCTATTTGTGTGATAAAGCAGTTGTTCAGAGAAAGTGGTCTTACCCGCATCTACATGTGCAAGAATTCCAATGGTCTTGTACATTCATAACACTCCATTCACTTCGTGGTGATTAGATTTATTATACCACTAGCTCTTTGAAACGAAATGTCGGCACAATTAATGGTATACTGTAAAGACAAATCGAGTGTACAGGAGGTTAAATTAGTTATGCAATACACGAAATCAAAAATGGAGAAGCTCGTGAAAAACAGTCCCGAACTTTCTGCACGTCTTAAACAGGTAATGAAAGAACTTGATCTTGAAAAAAGTTATGCTCTTAAAGCTTTGTATCATTCAGAAGTTAAAGACGGAGGACTGCACCAAAGAGATTATCAGGAGTTATAATTTTGGTGTTATTAAATAACTAAACAGCGAGGCATTCATTGATGAATGCCTCGCTGTTTAGTTTGACGGATAGTTCTTTTTAGGTGGCATTTTTATAATTCTTTATCGTATAATCCAGGACCTTTGAGGAATCCATTACTTGTCCAGAGGTTCGTCCGATGGCTACTACTACTTCTACTAAACCCGATAGTTCGTTCCCAACATTTTGAAAATCGGTAATTGTCACATCAACCGCTCCTGCAATCTTTTCAAAGGATTCCATGGATCTATTACTTTCAACTAGACCATCCCCTACAAGACTTTGGATGTCCGCAACTCCTTGAATAACTTGGGTGGTCACAGCCTCAGATGTTTTTATCATCGATGCAATTTGCTCGACGGATTGTCTCGTTTGTTCGGCTAATTTTCGTACTTCATCCGCAACAACGGCAAAGCCTTTTCCGTAGACGCCGGCACGTGCGGCTTCGATGGCTGAGTTAAGTGCAAGGAGATTTGTTTGTTCGGCGATGTTTTTAACAATTTGAATAACAGCACCAATTTGATCTGATGATTGAGCTAGACGTTTCAACATATCCGACATTTCAGATGTTTTTTGATCTATTTCTACCGTGTGATCGCGCAACGTTCGAATCTGTTCCAAACCAACCATTGATATGTTTTTTGTATTGTTGGAGTCATTGATACAATGTGTTAAATGATTATTTACTTGGTCCATATTTGTAATTAAATTACTCACGGACGAAGATGTTTCTGTGGATTGCAACTCGAGCTCATTTGCGATTTCTCCAATTGTTTCTTTCACATGCATCTCAGTTTTGTCTTGTTCTTTTTGAAAAAGGTAGGCTGCATAATTATCAAACTCCTCAAGTACAATTTGTTGTTCAAAATTCAATAGTTTACCAATGGACAATATAATCTCCTTTTCCTCTTTTAATTTAAGAGAAAAGACCATTTGAATTAGACTGGATTCCAAATTCCGAAAGGCAGCAATATACCATCTTGGCAATAGACCGATATGGACATGCATTTTCGCTACTTTTATTCTATTTTTTACAAATATTTCGTCAATTCTACCGTCAAATAAATCAATAACGTGATTTTGCAAAGTCTCTCTAAGGCGTTCAATGGAACTATTCGTTTTAATTATGGATATCAGTGTTGGTACATCGGTAATGGCTGTGTAAAAACCTTCTACAACTTCAATTATTCGCTCCTCAACATAGGGCTTCAAGCGGCCAATTAACTGTAAATCATTGTTTGTGAGACCAATCATTTCAAGTTGCATTAATTGTTCATCATTCTGTAAGAAGATGCCGGCTTTAGGAACTAACGTATCGCCTATAGAATTCATTATTGGTTTTCGCTTTATAAACAATAATATTCCACCTCCAATATTTACTGCGTACTATTTTTAAGAAGTTGTTCAATCTGTTCTTTTGGTACAGGTTTCGAATATAAGTATCCTTGAACTTCATCACAATTAAGACTTTTTAAAAATTCTGCTTGCTCAATTGTCTCCACGCCTTCAGCAATTACTTTTATATTCAAGTTCTTTGCTAAAGCGACGATTGTTTTTACAATTGCTCGTTTGCTCATACTTTCACCATGAATGAATGTCTGATCTATTTTTAAATGTGTAATTGGGAATTCACTTATATAACTGAGCGATGAGTAACCTGTTCCAAAATCGTCGATGCTAATACTCACGCCAATATTTCTAAGCTGTTGAAGGATTTTTCGGCATTTTTGCACGTCTATTGTCATACTTTCTGTGATTTCAAGATTGAGAAAAGCTGGGTGCAAACCGGTTTTGTATAGTATCTCTTCCACCTGTTTCACAAAAGTAATTTGGTTAAGTTGTCCAACTGAAACATTTACATTCATTCGTATTGGTTTGAATCCAAGTCTTTGCCATTTTACTGCTTGGCTACAGACAGTTTCTAGTATGAGTTTACCAATAGGCACAATCAATCCTGTTTCTTCTGCAATTGGAATAAAGTCTGCGGGTGAAATAATACCTTTCGACGGGTGTTGCCAGCGAATAAGTGCTTCTAGTCCACTCAACTTTCCCGATTTCAAATTTATTTGAGGTTGATAATGTATAATAAATTGATTTTCTGAAAGGGCTTGTTTCAAGTCAGATTTCAACATCTCTTTATTTAGTGTTTCGCGGGCTAAAGATTGAGTAAAGAAGTGATACATTTTCTCCTCATTTACTTTTGCCACATACATTGCTAAATCGGCGTTACTTATTAATGATTCGGAATCCTCTCCGTCTTGTGGAAACATGCTAATTCCGATACTTGGGCTCGTGTTTAGATGTAAGTTATCGAAAGTAAATGTCCGACTAATCTCATCCACGATATTTGTCGCTATGGAACGTGCTTCGTCAGGTTCTGTGGAGGGGAGTAAAATAACAAATTCATCACCGCCGTAACGCGCAACGACATCCCCAATACGACAGATGTTTTCAAGTCGCTCGCCAACTTCGATTAGCAACTGATCACCTATTGTATGACCCAATGTATCGTTGATTCCTTTAAATCGATTTAAATCTAGAAACATAATCCCGAAAGTGTCATTTTGCAAACGTGACTGCGCAATAGTTTCCTTTACTTTTATCTTGAAAAGCATTCTGTTGGCGAGACCCGTTAAATAATCATAATAAGCCATGTTTTCGACGATTTTTTCGGCTCTTTTTCGTTCTGTTATGTCTATTGCTGTTCCGACAACTTCTACTACTTTGCTTGCTTCGAATATAGGCGACAAGTAAATTAGACAAGTAAATCCCATGAGCATAATTTCAAAGTGAACGGCCTCGCCGCTTAGTGCTTTTAATAAATTACTTTTATATTGTCTATACTCATCTTCTGAAAATGAATGATATAACTTATTTTCGCACAACATTTCTAGGGTTAGTCCAAGCTCTTCTGCAAGATGTCCTTCTAGTAGTGTGAATAAGATTTTGCCTTCTTGGTCACTTGTATATTTAAATACCGCATTTTGAAGATTTTTCACCGTTTGACGGAAATCGTTCTTCAATGCGATTTGCAACGCGTTTTCATTTTTTTTACTCTCAGTTATATCTGTTCGAATCGCTATATATTGATAAGGTTTACCACTACTATTCAACGACGGAATGATTGTTGTGTTCACCCAATAATGTGAGCCGTCTTTTGCAAGATTCTTTATTTCGCCGAGCCAGATCTTTCCGCCACTAATCGTCCGCCACATATTTTCGAAAAAACTTTTCGGATGGTAGCCTGAATTTAACATGCTATGTGTTTGACCAATTAACTCGTCCGCCGAATACTTGGATAGTTGGCAAAACTTGTCGTTTACGTATGAAATCACACCTTGTCGATTTGTGATCGCAACGACGCAGGATTGGTTGAGGGCATTTTCAATAACTTGAAAGCCTTCGAGTGTTTGTTGATATAGTTCTTCGGTTAGCATTTTCGTGGTACCTCTCCTAATTATTAAATATTTCTTATATGTAGATGAGTAGAATTACTTATTAAATATAATCTGTAAAAGTATATTGAAAATCTTAAGCACCTTACTTTTACCAGTGATAATACATTATATCACTTATTTGGGACTATTGTATTAGGGAACACCCTTGTAATTTGTATATTAAGTGAACATTTTGGGAACCGACTTCTGTGGGCGTAGTTTGTTTTGTATGCGATGCGTTAAAATCAATGTATTATTATAAGAACATTGTTGTATTTATCCAAACGGCATTTGTGTTCACGAAAATGTCCTGTAGAAAAGGGGTGGTAAGATGACACGCTTAACAAAGCACTTAATTGTGATCTCTTTTGATTGTCTCTCAGCATTAGATATACCGATATTGGAAAAACTACCGAATTTTCAAGAGTTATTTGAGAAGGCGGCAATTTGTAAGCAAGTAAAAACGATTTATCCTTCTGTAACGTATCCGTGTCATACAAGTATTGTGACGGGGAATTATCCGAATCGGCATGGCGTTGTGACGAATACAATGCTGCAACCCAATCGAGAGTCACCCGATTGGTACTGGCAGCGACGTCACATCAAAGGGACGACTTTATATGACGAAGCCAAGAAAGCCGGTATGACGACTGCTGCGTTCCTATGGCCTGTAACGGCAAAGGCTAAGATTGACTACCATATGCCTGAGATGTTTGCGAATCGGCCTTGGCATAACCAGATTGCGGTTTCACTTATGAATGGCAGTAAGCTTTATCAACTTAAGCTGAATCAAATGTTTGGCCATCTCCGAAGGGGAACCGCACAACCGGAATTGGATGATTTCGTTACAGAATCTACTGTTTATACAATTATGAATAAAAAGCCGGATTTGATGCTTATTCATCTTGTAGACCTTGACACGCAAAGACATCGCTATGGATTTTCTTCAAAAGAAGCATCAGACGCAATTGGGCGTCACGATGTGCGACTTGGAAAAATACTGTCCGCTCTAAAAGAAAGCGGTATGTATGAACAGTCTACAATTGTTGCGCTTGGTGATCATAGTTCCCTCGACCATTCAAAAGTTATAAAAATGAATGTGTATCTCAAGGAGAGCGGCCTCATTATTCCGAATAACAAAGGAAAAGTAAAGGAATGGAAGGCAATTTGTAAAAGTAACGATGGTTCGGCTTATATTTACTTAAAAGATCCAGAAGATGTTCAAACAAAGTCTAGGTTGAGCGCGTTACTTCATTCACTTGTTGCAAACAATGAAAACGGAATTGAGTTTGTGTTGACCGGAGAGGAAGCGGGCTTACGTGGGGCTGATGCAACTGCAGCTTTCATGCTGGAGGCGCGGCAAGGGTTTTACTTTACAGAACATCTCGATGGTGAGTCAATCGAAGTAATTTCCAATAAAGATGTGGAAGAAGGTAAGTATACCTATGCCTCGCATGGATATTCACCTAAAAAAGAACTGTATTCTACGGTTTTTATTGCAACGGGTAAAGGCATTAAACCGAATGTGGAAATACCGTCGATGTGCCTTGTTGATGAGGGACCGACGTTTGCGCGGCTTCTTGGGCTTGACCTAGGAGATACGAACGGAAGAGTGGTAGAAGAAATAATAGAAAACTAAATTTCAACTTTTTAAACTATTCAGACCCGTTTTATCGTACACTTAAAAAAAGAATGAGCGAAAGGGGGCAATGAATTGAAGAAGTTTAGTAAGGTAGAAAACGGTTGGATGATGTATGACTGGGCGAACTCGGCTTATTCAATTATTATTACAACAGCATTATTTCCATTATTTTATAAACAAGTTGCAACAAATGCAGGCATTGCCAATTCAGACTCAACAGCATATTTAGGATATGCTGTCGCTGCTGCAACGTTTATAGTGGCACTTATTGGACCTGTGTTAGGATCTCTAGCGGATTATCAGGGATTAAAAAAGAAGTTTTTCTTTCTCTTTTTTGCAATTGGTTCTTTATCAACCGCGGCACTGGCATTCGTCCCGGAAGGTAACGGGATATTTCTATTAATAGTATATGCGATAACCGCAGTTGGTTTTCACGGGGCAAATATATTCTACGATGCATTTCTTGTTGATGTGACCCCCGAGAAGCGGATGGATCAGATTTCATCTAGGGGTTTTGGACTTGGATACATCGGAAGCACCATCCCATTCATGGTCAGCATAGCACTTGTATTGCTGTCAGATAAAGGGGTAATCCCATTACCAACAATGATTTCGATGAGGCTTGCTTTTATTATTACGGCTATTTGGTGGATTGTATTTACTGTTCCAATGCTGAGAAATGTCATTCAAATTCATTCCATTCCACGAGATCCAAATATTATTAAAGGAAGCTTTAAGAGAGTTGTAACTACTTTTAAAGATATTCGTAAATATAGGAATGTGTTTTTCTTTCTAGTTGCTTATTTCTTTTATATTGATGGGGTTGGAACGATTATTTCAATGTCAACAGCATACGGAACTGATTTAGGGATAAGTCCTACGACTCTTTTAATCATATTATTTGTTACTCAAGTAGTGGCTGCGCCATTTGCTATTATTTACGGCCGATTGTCCCAAAGGTTCACTGGGAAGAAGATGTTGTACGTTGGAATCTTTGTTTACATTATCGTTTGTATTTACGCATTTTTCATGAAAACCGAAACAGACTTCTGGATACTTGCAATGCTTGTCGCCACGTCTCAAGGTGGTATTCAGGCTCTGAGTCGGTCTTACTTTGCAAAACTTGTTCCGAAAGAAAAGTCGAATGAGTTTTTTGGTTTTTATAACATCTTTGGGAAATTTGCTTCCGTTATGGGACCATTACTTGTGGCAGTTACCTCACAGCTAACTGGGAACTCAGCCTACGGTGTATTTAGTCTTGTAATTCTCTTTATTATCGGGATCACCGTTCTAAAATTTGTGCCAGAACCTGGATTGAAATCAACGTGAGGAAATAATGACTTTGTAGAAGGAAATGAAGTGAGTCATGTAGGTTTTAAGTCCTGTTTTGCGGATATAATGCTTGGAGTGTCGGATATCTTACTTACATTGTCGGATATATGTCATCAACTGTCGGATATACCCCGTGAATGCGCGGATATCATCGTCTAACTGTCGGATATCTATAAAATGAAAAAAGAAGAGGAATATCTCCTCTTCTTTACTCTACTTTGTCGATATGATCGATGTGTAAAATTCTAAAGCCGTGTTTTATTAACTTATCGCGAAGTACATTTATTTCTTCTTCCGTTTTTCCATCTTCGAGAGTAATAACTACTCTTCGGGCAATTACGGACCCATTGTCTAGTGTAAACATACCTTCAATATTCTCTCCGCGAAGTGTTTTTGTTAACTTTTCAATCATACCTTTTGCTTCAACGGAAGATAATGTGATGTTTATACCGCCCGTAGCCATTCCAAATGCATCTTTTAATACACTTTCCACTCGATTTTGTGTTAAAATCCCAAGTAGTTTTCCGTCTTGAACAACACACACAAACGGCAAAGCTTTAATTGCAATTAAAGCCTTTAAGAAAGGTGAAAACTTCGAGATAGATATGTCTGTATGCTTCAATAAAGAATCGATTGTAGCATTTTTATCGCCGTCGCTTTCATAGAGATACTCCATTATATGGACTTTGTAAATCATTCCTTTATACATACCTTCAGTATCGATTACTGGAATACATCTGTATCCGCTTTTGTTGATAGTTTCATATACATCAGTCACACTTTGATCATTTCTCACGGTAGTAACTTCATGTAATTCTAAATATAAATCCCTAACAAACATTTCTATTCCTCCTCAAGTATCGCATTATCGAAATTTTTCGACTATATATATACTATAATGGAGAAATGGTAAGATGACAATAAAAGCTTTAGGCGAGAGACTATAAATTTACTAGACATTAAATGGGGGGAGACTTTCCATGGAAATTTTAAACAGCACATCACTGTTAGATGTGGTAGGAGAGCTTTTTTCCGATGAAATATCAATTGCGGTAACGAATAAAACGGAATACGTTTATTATCGGCCAAGTAAACGTGTCGATTTGAAGATAAGACCGGGTGACCCAGTTAGGGAGGGGACGATTGCGTATAAGGCAATTGCCGAAAATCAAAAAGTATCTGAATTTATTAACCGTGAATTATTTGGGGTACCGTATCATGGAATGGCCGTTCCTTTTCATAAGAATGGACTAATTGAAGGCTGCGTATTAGCGATTCACCCAACATTTACAGATGGAAAAATAGTTGTAACTGTAAAAACGACTGATGGATGGATCCCGACCCCGTTTACAGACGTAAGGTACATAGAGGTGAAAGAGCGAAAAACATATATCTACGCAAAAGAGTTTTTCGGCACACATAAAAATACTTTGCAAGAATTTGAGTATATCCTACCTAAGGAATCGTTTGTACGTTGTCATCGATCTTATATTGTAAATGTCAATCATATTCGTGCGATTTACCCAGATACTCATTCTACTTTTGTGTTGGCGATGGACAATCAGACGAAAATCCCTGTAAGCCAATCGTACTCCAGCTACTTCCGGAAATTACTGGGTTTTTAGATATACTGTTTTAAACACCTTTATTACTGCTCTGACGTGTAAACCCCTCTTTAACACCGAATTTCTCTTTTTCATTCATACTTGAGATAAAATAAGTTGAAAGTGTGAACAAAGGAGAAGAATTGAATGGGGAACGTTAACGAGCGAATTAATAATCTTGAATTGAGGGATCGAATTGTTTCACCTGAAAAGGCGGCTTCTTGGATTCAAGATGGAATGACGCTAGGTTTAAGCGGATTTACACGCGCAGGTGATGTAAAGGCGGTACCTTTGGCATTAGTAAAACGTGCTGAAACAGAAAAGTTTAAAGTAAATGTGTATACAGGTGCCTCACTCGGCTCTGAGATTGACCGACTTTTTGCCGAAGCAGGAATTGTACACAAGCGCCTTCCTTTTCAAGCAGATCCGACAATGCGGAAAAAGATTAATGACGGTGAGCATTTGTTTGTTGATCATCATCTTTCACATACAGCAGAACTAATTAGAGCAGAAGTTCTTGAGCCAATTGACATAGCAATCTTGGAAGCGGTTTCAATAACGGCGGATGGAATGATCATTCCAACGACGTCTGTCGGGAATTCATTGGCATTTGCAAATCATGCGAAGTCCATTATTATTGAAATCAATTTGGCCCAGACAACAAAACTTGAGGGCCTTCACGATTTATATGATCCGGGCAAGCTTGGTGAGCGACAACCAATTGAATTGACAAAAGTGGATGAACGAATTGGCTCGATTGGCATACCCATTGATGTTAATAAGGTCATTGGGATTGTTCTTACAAATCAACTTGATTCACCGTCGCCGATTGTTGCACCAGATGATGAAACTGAAGTCATGGCCGAACATTTACTTACATTCTTACGTTCAGAGATTCATGCGGGAAGACTTACGGAGAAACTTGCACCCATCCAATCGGGAATTGGATCAGTCGCTAACGCAGTCTTACATGGAATGATTAACTCCGAATTTGAGGATTTAGAGGTGTATTCTGAAGTTCTTCAAGATGCTGTGTTTGATTTAATCGATGCTGGAAAAGTCCGGTTTGCTTCATGTGCCTCTATTACATTGTCAGAAGAGAAAATGGATCATGTATTTAAGAACTTTGAAGCATATAAAGACAAGCTGGTAATGCGCCCGCAGGAAATTACGAATCACCCGGAAATCATTCGACGTCTTGGATTAATTTCAATTAATACGGCGTTGGAGCTGGATATTTACGGGAATGTAAATTCAACGCATGTTTCGGGAACGAAAATGATGAATGGAATTGGCGGTTCCGGCGATTTTGCGCGGAATGCAAGGTTGGCGATTTTTGTGACAAAGTCGATTGCTAAAGGCGGGGACATTTCAAGTATTGTGCCTTTTGTTTCGCATGTGGATCATACAGAACATGATGTCGATGTGATCGTTACGGAACAAGGATATGCAGATTTACGTGGACTTGCACCAAGAGAGCGCGTAGGACTGATTATCGAACGCTGTGCACACCCAATGTATCGTGAGCAACTTCGTGAATACTATAGCGAAGCACTTGAACGGGGCGGGCATACGCCACACGTAATGGAAAAGGCATTTTCTTGGCACACAAATTTCACGAAGAATGGAACTATGCGTGAGCTTGCTGGACAACTCGTTTAATTAAATAATAGGGCTTAAGCGATTTCGATGGCTTAGGTTCTTTTTTTATGGCTTAAAATGGTATAGTTATGTATCAAACAAGTTCATTTGAAAGTGGTGTTTTTGACTTGGTGATTTTCGGATTCAGTTTAATTATTTTATTTGCATCTGTTTTACAGACAAGTACAGGCTTTGGCTTTTCAATTATGGCCACTCCATTTTTACTTATGATATATGAGCCTAGAGAAGCCATTCAAATTAATATCGTATTGTCTCTTATTATTTCTACTGTCCTTTTCTTTAAAATACGGCAAGATATAGATTTGGGTATCGTAAAACGCTTTATCATTGGAAGCATTCCTGGCTTGCCGATTGGTATTTTTTTGTTTTTAATGGCGAACGCTACAAAACTGAAGCTTGGAATAGGTATTGTGATTTTAGTACTGACATTTTTACTGATTATAAAATATCGAATTCAAAAAACAAACCGTCGTGATTATGCAGTAGGTTTATTTTCCGGAGGACTTACTACAGCAATAGGTATGCCGGGACCCCCATTATTACTTTATTTCTCTGGCACGGAAACGAATAAGGAAGCACTGCGCGCCACAACACTTGCTTTTTATCTCTTTATTTATTCCGCGAGCTTACTTATTCAAGTGTTTTTTGCGGGCACAAGTAAAATCGTTTGGACTTCTAGTTTAGCTGCTTTACCTGTGTTATTTATCGGACTTTATATAGGGCAACGTCTTTTTTCTTATATCAATCAAACGTATTTTCAAAGGATTACGTATGTCATTTTAGTGTTCACTGGTCTCTATTTATTGCTTGTTTCCACAATTAACTGAATAGAGTTATACTAAAATGAATTGATTAAAAGAATTGGGGGAATTCATTATGATTTACTTAGAAAAGAATAGATTTGTGACAAGCTTTTCAAGCGCCCATGAACCCGCTTATACAGTTGCTCTGGGAGAAACATTTGTTGTTGAAACGCATGACTGTTACAGCGGTGTGTTTAAAAGTGAGGAACAGCTTAGAACAGATGTGGAAGTACCGTTTATTAATCCTGCGACAGGTCCCATTTACATCGAAGGATTGCAGGCAGGAGATACATTGCGTGTTGAAATTTTGGATATTCAATTAGATGAATTTGGCGTAATGATGCTTTATCCCGGGATGGGGCCTATTGGAGAATTAGTACCGAAAATGGATACTAGAATAATGCCTATCGCAGGGGATAAAGTGATTTTTAATGAAAACATTCACTTGCCACTTCGTCCAATGATTGGAGTAATGGGTGTTGCTCCAGAAGGGGAAGCGGTTTCGACTGTCTCACCCGGGGATCACGGCGGTAATATGGATACTAAATACATTACAACAGGAAATACGGTTTACTTCCCTGTATTCCATGATGGCGGATTGTTTGGACTTGGAGATATGCACGCAGCGATGGGTGACGGTGAATTAAACGGTTCTGGTGTTGAAATCGGCGGAAAAGTAACGCTAAGACTTACGAAAGTAACGGGTAAAATTACAATGCCTTTCGTAGAAACAATGGATTCCTACATGGTGATTTCTTCAGGTAAGACATTCGAGGAAGCAACGAACCGAGGATTGGAAACAGTGGTAGCACTTTTACAGGAGAAGTTGTCTCTGCCATTCAATGAAGCTTACCGTTTATTAAGCGCCACATGCGATTTGCAAATCAGTCAAATTGTCAATCCGCTAATGACCGTGCGGGTTGCTGTACCAAAATCACTTTTGGGAGAGTCGATATTTAAATCGAACTAGTAAGGCTGTGTTCAAAAATTCAACAATGATTGGTCCGTCGGTTTAGACAAATCATTTGAAATCGATGGAAAAAAGAGGGTTCAAAATATATTATGCTACGAAAACAGGTCATCGTTCAGGAAGGTTTCATGTGACCAGTTAATTCTTGAGGGGATACGTGCGTATACACATATCCTAGACTCCGACAATAAACCATGTAATAACAATATTAAAAACTCATAAAGAGGGACTGAAAGATATGTCCCTACTTTATGAGCCAAGATACTCGGGAAATTGAATCATTCTATACCGAATGTTACGTACGTTTGTAAAAGAGGTCAGTTAATTAAGGATTAACTTCCTACTGGATGATAATAAGCTTGTGTTTAGAAACTTATTGCCTTCTTCATTGAAGCCCATACATTAGTGCGTCTTGTAGTCTGCCTTAATGTAATTTGTCCAAGCCATCGCGGAAATAGCTTACGATAAAATATTACAGTACTTTACTTAAAAATAACTTTGTTCTAACTTCTTGAGGATTGTTAAATAGTTCCTCAGGAACATTTTCTTCTATGATATATCCGCCATCCATGAATAGTACACGATCACCCACTTCACGAGCGAATCCCATTTCATGTGTCACTACAACCATTGTCATGCCTTCTAGGGCAAGCTGCTTCATCACTGCAAGTACGTCACCTACGACTTCAGGATCAAGAGCTGAAGTGGGTTCATCGAAGAGCATAATGTTAGGATCCATAGCTAATGCCCTCGCAATTGCAACACGTTGCTTTTGCCCTCCCGAAAGTTCGCCGGGGTAGACATTTGCTTTATCAGACAAACCTACTTTTGAAAGAAGTTCGAGTGCTTTCTTCTCAATTTCACCTTTGTTACTTTTTCTAAGCTTCATTGGGGCAAGCATTACATTTTGTAATGCAGTCATATGCGGGAATAAATTAAATTGCTGGAAAACCATACCGATGTTTTCTCTGACTTTATTAATGTCGAGCGTTTTATCTGTGATATCTTGGCCTGCAATGAGAACATGACCTCCGGATATATCCTCCAGGCGATTCAGACATCGTAGAAATGTACTCTTTCCGGAACCGGAAGGCCCAATTACACAGACGACTTCGCGTTCACTTATTTCCACATTGATATCTTTAAGTACTTCAAGATTCCCAAAGGACTTTTTTAAATTTTGAACTTGTATTATAGTCATCTAAGTTCAAACCTCCTTTCAATGAAGCTTGAGAACAATGAGATTAGGTAAATAAGAATAAAATAAATGATACCAACTGTTAACCAAATTTCAAAGGGCTGAAAAGTAGCACTTGATTGTACCTTTCCTTTTTGCACGATGTCGGCAATTCCAATCATAGAGAGCAACGAGGTATCTTTAAAACTAATAATCGATTGGTTCGTAATTGTAGGTAACATTCTTCTAAAAGCTTGCGGCAAAATAACTGTACGCATCGTATAGGATTGTGAAAGACCAAGTGATCTCGATGCTTCCACCTGTCCTTTATCAATCGATTGGATTCCAGTACGCATAATTTCGGAGAAGTAAGCGCCTGCATTTAATGAGACGGTCAAAATTCCAGCCGCTGTCCGATCTAACGAAACAAATTCTAGTGAATTTACCCCAAAGTAAATAAAGAATAATTGGACAATAAACGGTGTTCCTCGGATGATATCGACGAAAGCTTTCGCAATCCAACTCAGGATTTTAAAAGGCATTAGGCGTGTTAAAGCAACAACCAATCCGATTAAAAAACCAAAAATGATTGAAAAGAAAAAGATATAAAGTGTGACTTTTACACCTTCTAACAAATAGGGCAATGCTGCAATAATCGTATCCATTTATTCATCTCCTTAAAAAACACCTAGAATTCATATTCATTACAATTAGAAAGATTGAAACTTCTTACTCCTGAATTGGGAGAGAGGCACCCTTTATAGGGCGCCTCCACTTTAAAATATTCCAATCTATTTATTGATTTATTTCTTAATGTATTTTGCAATTATTTCGTCGTATTCACCACTGTCACGAAGGTCTTGTAATCCTTTGTTAATTTTTTGTAAAATATCTTGATGTTTTCCTTTAAGAATAGCTATTCCGTAATTATCTCCGTTTAAACGTTCCCCAACAATTTGTAAATCCAGATTGTTTTGTGCGATTGCATAGGCAATTACGGGGTAATCTTCGATTAATGCATCCGCCTTACCGTTTGAAACTTCTTGGAACATTGCAGGGCTATCATCAAAAAGTACAAGAGTGTAGCCATACTCTGCTTCATTCTCTTGTGCAAATATCGCACCCGTTGTTCCATTTTTCGCAGCGATTGTTTTCCCTTTTAAATCTCCAATTGTTTCAATATCTGATGAATCTGCTCCAACAACTAATGAAAGACCAGCCTCAAAGTATGGATCTGAGAAATCGACAACCTTTTTACGATCTTCGGTAATACTCATTCCGGCAATTGCGATATCAAGTTGATCTGCTTGCATTGCTGGAATGATTCCACCAAAGTCCATTGCATCAAATTCAATGTTAATTCCTTGGTTTTTTGCAATTGCTGTAATAAGGTCAATATCTATTCCTGTATATTTACCATCTACTTCAAATTCGAAAGGTGGATATGTCGTATCGATTCCAACTTTATATATTTCTTTAGCAGCACCTGTGCTATTTTCTGGTGATTCGTCTTTAGAACTGTTTGCTTTATCAGAACCGCACGCAGCCAGAACAAGCATGATTGCAAGCATCAGTGAATAAACTCCAAACTTTTTCATATCAATTCCCCCTATTTTATTATAATCATTCAATTCAATTGTGAATATTCAGTCTCCTTAAAGAAAGCGCTTTCACAACTGTTTTCATTGTATAATTAGAACTACGTAATTAGACGGAAACCTACATTTAGTTAAAATATTAATTTCCTATGATGTTTTAAAGATCCAATTAACTTAATCTATACATAATGATAGAGAAGTTTATAATAAGCCCTAAGGTCGTTGTCTAATACCGCGTGTGATTGTATACTGTTTTTTCAGACAAGTTATAATAAGTATTTGGAGAAGAGGATACATCTTGGGATTTAGATTATTACTAAAAAATGATATATACATTATTGTTTTAATGATAATAATGGTACCACTTGCTGGAGAAGTAAAATTCTATCCGTTAAACGATACGTTTAGGGTGAGTTTTGGTGCACCTGCAATTTTCTTTTTTTTGCTATTACTAAAAAAAGTTCCGCCAGTATTTCCTGGATTCTTGACTGCAACAGCTGTGGTATTATTCCGTGTTTTAATGGATCTTGTATTTAAAATTGAAACAGATGTGTTTTTTTCTTTTCAACAACATTTTCCAACCTTCTTCTTTTATTTTACATTCGCCTGCTTGTTCCAATTAATTAATATCCAACGTTTCCGAAAGTCTTCTTTAATGATAGGGTTTATTGGTTACATTGTCGAATTACTATCAGATAGCTTAGAACTTTTTGTGCAGTATATAACATTAAACACAACAATTACAATGGTGGATGTAATTGAAATGAACCTAGTAGCCTTTGCACACAGTTTTATTGTTGTTAGTTTTTTTAATATGTTGAAGTTATATGAAGCAGACTCACGTGAAAAGCAGATTAGAGAAAAAAATGAACATATGTTAGTTCTTATATCTAACTTACATGAGGAAGCTGTATATTTAAAGAAAACATTGAAAAATGCTGAGACAGTTACTGTTCAATGCTATGACTTATATCGTGATTTGGTAGGGAAAGATAAAGAAGATGGTTTAAGGGCACTAAGGATAGCTGGAGAAATTCATGAAATAAAAAAAGATAATCAGCGTATTTTTGCTGGTCTTTCAAAATTGATATCTAAAGAAAGTTTTAAAGATTACTTAATGGTGGAAGATTTGATTAGACTGATTGTGCGTATCAATGAAAAGTATGTATTTTCTCTTAATAAAAGAATAAAAATAACCTATCTAATAGAGGGTAATCATCCAGATTATCATGGTTACACAGTTTTATCTTTAATTAATAATTTAATAGCTAATGCAGTGGAGGCAGTACCAGAAGAGGGAAATATTCACGTGAGTTTTAGTGAGGCAGATGGAATTGTGAAATTTGACGTTTTTAATAGTGGATCATCTATTCCAGACAAGTATGCAGAAGCAATTTTCCAACCCGGTTTTACATCTAGGTATGATGTTCTTGGTAATCCATCTACTGGGATTGGTCTTTCATATGTTAAGGAAGCAGTTAATAATTTAAATGGAAAAATCAGTTTTAAAAGCCAACATAATAGTATCACTTTCAGTATTACAATCCCTGTGAATCAATTAACGCAGAAAGGATGATTTTATGCGTTTTTTCCTTGTAGATGATGATCTTGCGATTCGATCCATTTTAACGCAAATTATAGAGGACGAAAACTTAGGTGAAGTCATTGGAGAGGCATCCGACGGTGAACAACTAGAAAGCACTTATTTGAACATGCTTAATGTAGACATTCTTTTTATTGACTTACTAATGCCTAATCGGGATGGTATTGAAACAATTCGACATTTATCAGGTGGCTTTAAAGGAAAGTTTATTATGATTTCACAGGTTGAAACAAAGGAGTTGATAGGTGAAGCCTATTCACTTGGGGTTGATTATTATATTATTAAGCCCATTAATAGAATCGAAATGATTTCAGTGATACAAAAAGTAATGGAGCGAATTCAATTAGAAAACTCAATTCATGATATTAAAGCGTCACTCAGCAATATTTTACAAATAGAACCGGCATCTTCGCAAACTATTACAAGTGCACCAGAAAAAATCATCACAGAAATTTCGGAGTTTCTTTTCTCGGAACTGGGCATCTTTGGGGAAAACGGTACAAAAGATTTAATCGATATTCTATATTATTTATTTATGTTAAACAATAATAACGTAGAACAGGATTTTCCTTCTTTAAAAGAGCTATTTCTACAAATTTCGAAAAACAAACTTGGATTTTCAGCAACTCAAATAGAAATCAATCGAGAAGTAAAGGCATCGGAACAAAGACTTAGAAGAGTGATTACTTGTTCACTTAATCATTTTGCTTCTTTAGGATTGACAGATTACGGGAATTCCACATTTGAAAATTATGCATCACGATTTTTTGACTTTACAGTCGTTCGACAAAGAATGAGGGTATTGGAAGGTGATGCAACACATTCCTTAAGTCCGACACGTATTAATACAAAGAAGTTTTTACAAATGTTATTTTTTGAAGCTAAGCGTATAAAGGAAAGTAAATGATTGTGTAATACAAAAAAAGACCCTAGCCGGGTCTTTTTTAGGTAGGGCTATATTTATACAGCGATCCTTAGTTAATGAATAGTTATTTATTTTAGCGATTTGTCTTTACATAAGTTTTGAAATGAACATTGTCGCGATGCCAAAATAGATTAAAAGCGATAAAATGTCATTAATCGTCGTAATCAGTGGGCCTGATGCAACAGCTGGGTCCACTTTAAATTTGTGCAAGATTATTGGAATAACTGTACCTGCAATTGTCCCGATAATAAGTGTAGCAAAAAGTGAAGAACCTACAACGAGACCGAGAACGAAGCTTCCTTGCCAAACGTAAGCAATAATGGAAATGATAATTGCACATGTAATTCCGATTATGATTCCTACAAGGAATTCACGAAAAATGAGTTTAAGTGCCTGCTTTGTAGTTAAATCCTGGGTCACAAGACCACGAACAACGACAGCAAGTGACTGTGTTCCTGTGTTTCCGGTCATTCCTGCAATCATTGGCATGAAAAAGGCCAGAGCCACAACGGCTTCTAGTGTGGCTTCAAATCTTGCGATGATGCTCCCTGAAACGAGTCCTATGAACAAGAGTAAAATCAACCAAGGCAACCGTCTGTATGCTGCAACTAAAGGTTTTGTTTTAAAATCAATGGATTTACCAGAAGCAAGAAGCATTTCAATATCTTCGTCGGCTTCCCTCATGATAATATCCAGAACATCATCAACCGTAATTATCCCAACAAGCGTGTTGTCTTCAATTACGACAGGAATGGAAACAAAATCATGTCTGGCAATCAATTTTGCAACTTCCTGTTGTTTTGTAAAGACATCTACACTAATAATGTTTTTGGTCATAATCTCTTCTACAGTTGTCTTACTATCCGCGAGCAACAAATCGCGGTAAGAAACTACCCCGACAAGCTTTTTATGTTCATCTATTACATAAAGGTAATTTAGATACTCGGCAAGCTCCGAGAAGTGTTTTAACTTTTCAATCGCTTTTTCAATCGTATACTTCTTATTAATCCAAACATACCGGTCAGACATTTTTCTTCCGGCAGATTTTTCTGGATAAGCAAGAATTCTTCGAACAATTTCCGACTCTTCATGTTTCATTTGTGTAATCAACTTTTCGATTTGACTATCTTTTAACCCGGATAACAAAAATGCAAGATCATCATTTTTCATCAGCTCGAGTAGTTCGACAGAGCGATCGGGTTTAAGGATATGTAGAACTTGGAGTTGTTCATCTCGCGTGAGATGTCGCAGCAGCGATGTAAGTTGAGGGACATCTAAATACTCTAAAAAAAGCGAGCGATGTTTTACGGGCAACTCATTGTATTGCTCAGAAATATCATAAGGCATAAGTTCTTTAATAATTTCTCTAAAAGCATCTTTTTTTGCATCCTTCAAGAGTTGTATTAAGACAATTGCAATTTTATTTTTACTTAATTTTTCTTTCAAAAAGTTCACCTCTTTCTAAAAGCTCCAATACCAAAAGTAGGAGCCGGAAAACCAATGTTCATGGGGATTAAGCAGATCCTTCATTTATTTAATGGTACATGAAAAATCGGCTAATTGAAACTAGAATAAACAATTCCTAGGAATGAATATTCAAATTCTTCGGATTTATGTACTCAACTTGTGTATAATAGGAAAAATAACGTTGGTAACAAACTATCCAGTGAATAACTGGGAAAAAGGGGAGATTGTCTAGATGAGTAAATTGAAGATGATGCTTTTACTACTAGCAGCTACTGTATTGGTACTATCCGCATGCGGGAAAGAAAAAGATGCTACAGGGGATGATAGTGACCAAGAATACGAACTTGTGAAAAAAGGGAATCTAACATTTGCGATGAGTGGACTTTACAAACCGTTTAACTATGAAGAAGGCGGAAAGCTTATGGGCTTTGATGTTGATATTGGGAATGCGATTTCAGAGAAGTTAGGTTTGGAACCCAATCCAGTGACAAATCCTTTTGAAACAATTTTGCAAGGACTGATAGGCGTGAAGTATGACGCGATTATTGGTTCGATGGCATATACAGATGAGCGGGCAAAACAAGCTAACTTTACAGAACCATATTATTACTCTGGTGGGATGATTTTTGTTCATAAAGACAACACAGATATTCAAAGTGCGGATGATTTAAAAGGCAAGAAAATTGGTGTTGTTGCGCAAACAACATATGACCAACCAGCACAGGAACTTTCCGATAATATTCAGTATTATGCCAGTGATGTTGTGGCTTTAAAAGATTTAACAATACCAGGTAGATTAGATGCTGTTATTACTTCTGACATTGTTGGGTTCGAATCGATTGAGAATGGATTTGAGCTTAAAGAAGTAGGCCAACCTTTGTGGGTTGAGGAAGCCTGTGTTGTTGTTCGTCCTGAAAACGATGCTTTAAGAGCAGCTATTGATGAAGCACTTGCAGAAATAATTGAAGACGGTACGTACGACGAAATATCACAAAAATGGTTTAATCGTAATTTGCTAGAAGTTGATTTAGAAGGTGTAGAGATTCTAAAATAAGAAGAACGGCGAAACGACAACGGGGAGAGTGATTGCTAGTGTCTTACTTATTTACTACACTCTACGAAGTATTCGTGCGGACGTACGAAGGCTTTTTGAAAGCAGCACTTATAACCATTGAAATAACTGCTGTTGCGGTCATTTTGGGTACCGTGCTTGGTATTATTTTTGCTTTAATGAAAATCTCAAAATCTAAAATTTTGCAGACGATTGCAAACTTATATATTACTATAATCCGTGGGACGCCTTTAATTGTGCAAATAATGTTCCTTTATTACGGAATTACATCTATTGTCACTCTGTCGAACTTTTGGGCAGGTGCATTGGCGTTAGCTGTGCATAACGGGGCATATATCGCAGAAATCTTCCGGGGAGCGATACAAGGCATCGATCGTGGGCAGGAAGAGGCAAGTCTTGCTGTAGGTATGAACCCTCGACAAGCGATGCGACGAATTATCTTTCCACAAGCGCTTCGTCGCGCAATTCCACCACTTGGAAACCAATTTATCATCACGTTGAAAGATTCATCTCTTGTTTACGTGATTGGAGTTTCCGAATTGTACGGGATGGCAAACCGAGAGGCAGCCGCGAGCTTTCAGCCGTTCGAAACATTTTTAGTCGTAGGTTTGTATTATCTAATAATGGTTCTAATATTCACTAGTTTGCTTAAATGGTATGAGAAAAAGTTAGACGTTGATCGTTAATGAGGAGGGGAATACATGCTGAGAGGGAAAAATATCCATAAGTCATTCGGTAAACTAAAAGTACTTAAAGGAATAGACATTACTGTCAATTCTGGTGAGGTCGTTGTGTTGATAGGTGTTAGTGGCTCGGGAAAGAGTACGCTTCTACGCTGTTTAAACTTCCTCGAAATATTGGACGAAGGTGACATTACGATTGATGGAAAAAAGGTCGATCTGAAGAAAGATAATTTATCGAAAGTACGTGCAGGAGTAGGAATGGTTTTCCAACACTTTAATCTATTTCCTCATAAGACGGTGCTTGAAAATGTTATGGAAGCACCTGTAATCGTAAGGAAAGTCAATAAGAAAGTTGCTCAAGAAGCTGCACTTAAAATTCTTGAAAAAGTTGGTTTATCGGATAAGAGGGATGTCTATCCAAATAAGTTGTCTGGTGGACAAAAGCAGCGTGTCGCTATCGCAAGAGCACTTGCTATGGAACCCAAAGCTCTTCTCTTTGATGAGCCAACATCCGCACTCGACCCTGAGCTTGTCGGGGAAGTACTACGGGTAATGAAAGACTTAGCAAATGATGGCATGACAATGGTCGTAGTAACGCATGAGATGAAGTTCGCAAAAGAAGTAGCCGATCGCATCATTATGTTAGATGAGGGTTTGATTATTGAAGATGCAGCCCCTGACGCATTTTTTAATCACCCCAAAAACGCACGTACTCGTCAATTTTTAGAAATGGTAAATGTGTAATTTGAAATTTTGTAACGCTTTTTAGAAATTAAAAACTGTACTACACATTGTGAAAAGTGTGTAGTACAGCTTTTTAACGTTTTGGTTTATAATTCATCATTTGAAACATTTCGGATAACTCGTCTTTTGTTAAATCCCGCCACTGGCCTTTTGGTAAATCACCTAGATGAATGTTCAATATTCGTGTTCTTTGTAAATTCCATACACCATAACCGAGTGCTGAACACATGCGGCGAATTTGACGATTCAATCCTTGAGTTAGGGTTAGGTTAAACTTTTTCGGCCCAAGTTGTTTTATTTTACATGGCTTTGTGATCGTACCAAGTATCTCGACACCCGACTCCATTTCTGCTATAAAGTCCTTCGTAATGGGGCGATCTACTGTAACAATGTATTCTTTTTCATGATTATGCTCTTCGCGTAGGATTTCATTTACAATGTCACCATCATTCGTCAGAAGTAGAAGTCCATCTGAATCTTTATCAAGCCTTCCGATATGAAAAATTCGGAGTGGATGGTTAACAAAATCAATCACATTACCATCGATATGACGCTCAGTAGTACTTGTGATACCAATGGGTTTGTTAAGTGCGATATAAACGAGTTGTTCTTCGGTTTTTACTGGTTTGCCATCAACTTGTACTTCATCACCCGATTCAACCTTGCTGCCAAGTTCGGATAGTACGCCGTTTATTGTAACTCTTCCATCTTCAATCCATTGGTCTGCACCGCGACGAGAAACAATTCCAGCCTCGCTTAAATATTTGTTTATTCTCATTGAATTCACCTTTTCTAATTAAGTTCTTTCTTCTATTGTAACGTGTTCACTTAAAATGTTCAAAATCATGAATTATTAAAGGTTGACAATTCTTTCAACTTATTCTAAAATTATAGAAATAGTTATATTTAAAGAGGGGCAGAAGGTATCGACAGCGATGCCGCCCACGGATTAGATGAGATGAGCATAGATGAGAAATTATTGAATAAGAAGAGTAGCATGAGGAATGCGATACTAGAGAGTCAGTGTTTGGTGCAAACTGATACGCAGCCTATGTGAATGGACTTATGAGAGCTCCTTTAAGTAATTATGGGAGACGTAGATTCCACGTTACGGAATGTGTCTTAAAATAAGGCACACTAAGAGGAAGCAGAAATGCTTCAATTTGAGGTGGCAACGCGGTATATTCCGTCCTCTGCAATCGGACTAGTCTGTCCTTTTGCAGGGGATTTTTTGTTTTCAATAATTTTAGAATAGATAAGGGGAGTTAAGATGAGTATAGAAAAAACAGGGCTTCGAACAACTATCAAAAAAATAGATGGTGATTTATTAACACCGATCTTGATATTTGGAAGAATGCAAGGGAAGCAGAAGTTTTTACTTGAAAGTTCATCGATGCACGAAGGATCGGGACGTTATTCATTTATGGGAATGGATCCTCGGAAATCGTACAGCGGTCGAGGAAATAAAATTGAAGAATATGTCTATGGAACAGGTAAGACATATACGCATGATGGCGATGTCGTTGGATTGTTGAAAAGGCTAATGCCCAGAATTGTTGATAATAATGATTTTCCTTTCACAGGTGGTGCAGTTGGTTATTTTGGATATGGTGCTGCGTATGATTCGGGCAACCAACCAAAAGATGACGTTGGATTACCAGATGTAAATTTCAATATATATGAAACAGTTATTATTTTTGATCATGTCTTACAAGAAGTAACTCTACTGCGTACAGAGATTGGAGCAGAAGTAAGCAAATATGATTTAGATGAACTGGCGGAACAAATTTTAACTGCGTCGAAAGAAAAAGAGACCACTTATGAGTTGTCTAACTTCACTTCTGGATTGACGCAAGATGAGTTTGAAGCTCTTGTAAGAAAGTCTATTGAATACATCGAGGCCGGTGAAGTGAGCCAGGTCGTAGTGTCAAGAAGATTAGAAGCGGGTTTTACAGGAGATCCATTTTTACTTTATAGAAAACTTCGGAAGCGCAATCCTTCTCCATATATGTATTATATGGAATTTACAGATCATGTCGTTGTAGGGGCGTCGCCTGAAAGTCTTGTCGGTGTTTCGAATGGAACAGTAATGACGAACCCGATTGCCGGAACACGTAGACGTGGGAAAGATAAAGCGGAAGACTTAGCGCTTGAAAAAGAGCTGCTGGCAGACCCGAAAGAACTTTCAGAACATGAGATGCTTGTTGAACTTGGGAAAAATGATATCGGTAAAGTGTGTGTGCCGGGGACAGTTCAAGTGACCAGTCATATGGAAGTCGTTCGTTATCAGCATGTCATGCATATCGTATCTGAGGTGAAAGGACAGTTGTCGCACTCAATGCATGCACTCGACGCTTTGACCGCTTGTCTACCTGCGGGTACTGTAACTGGATCTCCAAAAAAGAGAGCAATGGAAATTATTGATGAATTAGAAAATATACACCGAGGAATATATGGTGGAGCCATTGGTTATATCGGCTTTAATGGCAATATGGATTTTGCATTGACGATTCGAACATTACTCATTAAAAATAACAAAGCCTATGTACAGGCGGGTGCGGGAATTGTTCAAGGGTCAATACCAAGACTGGAATATAAGGAAACGGTAAATAAAGCAAGGTCGTTACTAGAATTAACATAAAGTGAAAATGAGCAGAGCAGAGGAGAGATTTAGTTGAGGGATTACATTAATAAAGTCAAAGAGAAACAACATTTGACGTATGAAGAGATGGAGGAAGTGGCGAACGTACTTTTTAGTGAGGATGCAGCTAGCGCCGATATAGAGGAGTTTTTAATTGCTTTATCCGAAAAAGGGGAAACCGCTCTAGAAATTGCAGCACTTGCATCTGTTATGAGAACATTTGCGAACAATGTGGAAGCCCCGTTAGGTTCATTTATGGATAACTGTGGAACCGGTGGTGATGGTACTAATAGCTTTAACGTTAGTACAACGACTGCTTTTGTACTTGCAGGTGCGGGTGCAAAAGTTGCCAAACACGGCAATCGTAAAGTATCAAGTGCCGCAGGTAGTTCCGACGTGCTCGAGGCACTCGGAATTCGTCTTGACTTTACTTCAGAGGAAATATCGGAGTTGTTGGAAAAAGAGGGAATCACTTTTTTGTATGCGCCGAATGTTCACCCAAAGATGAAAAGAATTGGCGCTATCCGACAAAAGATTGGAAAAAGAACAATCTTCAACTTGGTAGGGCCGCTTACAAATCCAATTCCGCTTTCGACACAATTTGCAGGAATCAGTAAATCAGACTTTACAATGGAATATGCAACAGCCCTTCATATGCTTGGTCGGAAACGGGCGATTGTTGTCGCGGGTGCTGAAGGAATGGACGAAGCGTCACTTTCGGGACAGAACTCATTTGTCTTACTGGATCGCGGGGACCTTATTCCATTTAGTTTAACTGCGGAAGATGTTGGTCTAACGAGTGCACCCATTTCATCTATTCTCGGAGGGGATGCAAATGAAAACGCAGAAATTCTTCGATCCGTCCTTGGCGGTGAACGTGGACCGCGTTTTGATACTGTCGTTTTCAATGCTGGAATTGGTTTGTTTGCCAATGGGCAGGCGGAAACAATTGCAGAAGGTGTTCATCAAGCTACTGAAAGTATTTTATCCGGTGCTGCATATCGGAAGTTAGAAGCTGTAATTGCATTTAGTAAAAAAGTATCTGAGGAGGAGGTTGTAAATTGACGATTTTAGATGACATTATTGCTCAGAAACGTTTTGAAGTAATAGAAATGCGTGCAGACGATAAGATTGCACAATCAAGAAGTATACTCCGACCTTCTTTGTTCAAAGCTCTTTATGAAGCAAGTCACCTACAAGTTATTGCAGAAATGAAGCGGGCCTCTCCGTCAAAAGGGCTTATTGCAGAAGGAGCGAATCCTGTCGAACAAGCAGGTGCATATTTTAAAGCAGGAGCCGCATGTATTTCAGTTTTAACAGATGCGACCTTTTTCAAAGGATCATTTAATGATTTAGCAGCTGTGGCGGAAGTTGTTTCTATTCCACTCTTATGTAAAGACTTTATGATTGATCCTATTCAAATAGATCGAGCGAAGGCAGCTGGGGCATCCGTTATTTTGCTAATAGTTGCTGCATTAAATGATGAGGAATTAACTGGACTTTATTCATACGCGACTGGCTTAGGACTTGAAGTGCTTGTAGAAGTACATGATGTAGAAGAATTAAAAAGAGCACTCGCCGTTGATGCAAAATTGATAGGTGTAAATAACCGTGATCTTCGTACATTTGAAGTAGATCTAACTCGAACAGAAGAAATCGCAGCTGTTTTTCCATTTAGCGAGCAGCGAGTTTTAATAAGCGAAAGTGGAATAACGGGTCCAATAGATGCTAAACGCATTTCGGGTATGGGTGCGAGGGCAATACTAGTCGGTGAAACACTTATGCGCAGTGGAGCAATTGAAGAGACTCTTCGTTCAATGCAGGTTGAAGTATTGGGTTTATCCAAATGACAAAAGTTAAAGTATGCGGATTAATGGAAAGTAGGCATGTGAAAACAGCGGTTGAAGCCGGAGTGGATGCCATTGGTTTTGTATTTGCCCCCAGTCGCAGGCGTGTAACTGTTGACCAGGCTATCGAACTAGCTCGTTTGATTCCGCCGGATGTATTAAAAATAGGCGTGTTTGTAGATGCGTCAGCGGATGAAATTAAACGTGTATATGAGGGGGTGCCACTCGATTATATCCAATATCATGGAAATGAAAGTCAGGATTTCATCGAAAAAATCGGACTTCCTTCTATTAAAGTGTTATCAGTCTACAGCAAAGAAGATATAAAGCGAGCAGAAAAGTATGAGGTCGATTTTTTACTTTTTGATACACCCGGAAAAGAATTTAAAGGGGGTAGTGGTGAAACCTTCGATTGGCATCTCTTAGAAGACGCCGGGGTTCCCCTAAATAAACTCATTCTTGCAGGTGGTCTAAACCCTGGAAATGTTAGTGATGCAATTCGACTAGTAAAACCATATATGGTGGACGTTTCAAGCGGAGTGGAAATAGACAACCGAAAAGACGATGACTTAATTCGTGCTTTTGTGCACGCGGTTAAAATAGGGAGAGATGAATAATGACGAAAGAAGCTAATACTACAAAAGAGAAAATACCGGGAAGATATGGAAAGTTCGGAGGACAGTTCGTTCCTGAAACATTAATGACTGCTTTAATCGAACTAGAAAAGGCATACGATGAAGCAATCGAAGATCCAGCATTTGCAGACGAATTAAATTATTATTTGAAAGATTTTGTCGGTCGTGAAACACCCTTGTATTTTGCAGAAAGACTTACTGCATTTGCGGGCGGTGCAAAAATCTATTTAAAACGCGAAGATTTAAATCATACTGGCGCTCATAAAATAAACAACACTGTTGGGCAAGCGCTTCTTGCGATGCGTATGGGGAAAAAGAAAATTGTTGCGGAAACAGGTGCTGGACAACACGGTGTGGCAACAGCGACGGTTTGTGCATTGTTCAATCTTGAGTGTGTAATATTTATGGGTAAAGAAGATATTCGTAGACAAGAATTGAATGTTTTTCGGATGGAATTACTTGGAGCAAAAGTAGTCTCTGTCGATAAAGGTTCAGGAACGCTGAAAGATGCAGTGAATGAGGCGCTACGTTACTGGGTCACGAATGTTGAAGACACCCATTATATTTTAGGGTCTGCTCTTGGCCCCCATCCCTTTCCAAGAATTGTTCGTGATTTCCAACGTGTTATTGGTGTGGAAACGAGAAGGCAAATTCTGGAGAAAGAAAACAAACTTCCAAATGCAATAGTTGCATGTATTGGCGGTGGAAGCAATGCGATTGGTATGTTCCATCCTTTTCTAGAAGATGAAGAAGTTGCATTGTACGGAGTTGAGGCGGCGGGAAGTGGCATTGAAACTGGACTTCATGCAGCTGCGATAGCGGACGGTAAAGAAGGAGTTTTACACGGGGCTTATATGTATATTTTACAAGACGACGATGGATTAGTTCAAGAAGCCTATTCAATTTCGGCAGGACTGGATTACCCAGCGGTAGGACCTGAACACTGCCATTTACACGATATTGGTAGGGTTAAATATTCTTCGGTTACAGATGCCGGAGCACTAGAGGGATTGCAACTACTTTCCAAAGTAGAGGGAATCATCCCTGCTTTAGAGAGTGCACATGCAGTCAAATATGCAGTCGAATTAGCGAAGGAAATGGATAAGAAAGAAACCATTGTTATTTGTCTATCTGGACGCGGCGATAAAGATGTACAGACGGTTAGAGACGCGCTTGGAGGTGCTGGGAATGAATAAGTCACATTTAACAAATGCAATTAATGAATGTATTCAGCTGGGAAATAAGGCTTTTGTGCCCTACATTATGGCAGGAGATGACGGCCTTCAAACATTGAAAAGAAACATCTTGTTTTTGCAGAAGGTAGGTGCAACTGCAATAGAAATCGGTATACCATTTTCTGATCCAGTCGCGGATGGACCTGCTATTCAAGAAGCAGGTGAGCGTGCACTTACTCATGGAATAACACTTCGTATCGTTTTACAAGAGCTCGCATCATTTAAGAAAGAAATCACGGTCCCGCTTGTCGTCATGACGTATTTAAATCCACTCATACGATACGGTATAAAGGATTTTGTAAAGGATTGCACGAACAGCGGAGTTAGTGGATTAATTGTTCCAGACTTACCGATAGAAGAAAGTGCGTTTTTAAGGGAAGAGTTAAACCATTCGGATATTGCCCTAATACCACTCGTTTCATTAACAAGTCCTCCAGATCGAATAGAGAAAATAACGACCGCGGGTGAAGGTTTTATTTATGCAGTAACAGTAAATGGAATTACAGGTGTTCGTCAGGGATTCGATGACGATTTAGATGCTCATTTACAACAACTAAAATCGATAAGTCCAGTACCTGTACTCGCGGGATTCGGGATTTCAACACCTGAACAAGTGATATCAATCGGTGCCCTTTGTGATGGAGTTATTGTTGGAAGTGCAATTGTAAATGCCCTTCATGCAGAAGACTGGGCGACAATAGAAGCATTGGTCAAAGCGTCGAAAAGTGCTATTTCATCATTGCCCACCCACTAATTGAAACCTTTCTTCGTATGAATCGTACATATACAAAAGGAGTTGTGCGACTTGGATGCGAATGGGTTTGTGAATGAAGTTGAAATGACTTATAAGAAAGTGAAATCATTAGCGGGTTGGACTGTCGATAAAAATGTAGTACTGACGATTACATCCTACTATGTGACGTCAGAGCGTGAATTTTTTGCCGAGAATTTAAATCATGCAATGGATTTACTTAAAGAAAAGTCAAGTTGGCTTTCTCCGCTTCGGGGAAATCTTCTTCCAATGATGGCTGCGTTTCTAGATAAACCAGGTGTTGACATTAACGAAGAGACGGAACGCTTATTCCACAAACAACGTGTATTAAGAAACGAGGGTTTTCGCAATACTATCCATTCATATTTGGCGGCACTTCTGATGACTAATGACACAACGTTATACGAACGAGAAGCAAAAAATGCAAAAGCATTATACGGTGAAATGAAAAAGACTCACTTTTTCTTAACATCGGATGATGACTATGCATATGCCGTATTGCTCGGGAAAAAGAATGAGGATCCTGTAGAACATGCCAAATCCATGCGTCTTTACTACGATGCACTGCGTGCGAAGGGACTGCGTTCCGGGGATGAACTGCAGTGGATGTCTCAAATAATGACGTATGTGGACATAAACTTTGACGATCAACTAGTTTCTCAAGCAATAAGTATATTAGATCGTTTTAAGAAAGAAGCAAAAGTAAGACCCCTTCACTATCCAATGGTTGGATTTCTTACGGTATTTGGTGTTTCAAAAAGCGAAATCACTAAAATAATCGAACTAGCCCAAGCTTTAGAAGACTCTAAACTTTTTAATTGGAAAAAGGAGATGGCCTTATCAATCGCTATGGGCTATATTATGCGGGAGTTGACAAATTCCCGTGAGGAAATGGGTGTCAGCCTTATTGCATCTATTGAACTAATAGTACAGGCACAGCAGGCAGTTATTGCAGCTACCATGGCATCTATGGCGGCATCCTCTGCTGCCAACTCAGTAAATCATTAAATGAATCGTAATGTAAAATTCTCTCGCCAGTAAACAGACAAGTTGAAGTGCATATGGAATTCAGTCTTTATAGTATTTTAATATATTTAAAAAGAACCGTTTATGAACAAACGGTTCTATTTTGTTTGGTAAAGATAGATATAGTAAAATAACTTGTTTTCTTTCTTGAGTTATTAGAGTATTGAAAGCGTTGTCAACACTATATTTGTAACATGTTTGTCACATTTGAAATATTTGTTGCAAAATTCAGTCACCCGAAAGAGGTTGTCTTATAATTATATTTGTAGTATATTAATTTTAGTGTTTATAAAGTCAGAAAATTTATTTACTTAGATAATTTTGTTTACTTTTCTTGTAAGGAGGAAGTTTTTTTGGGAAAATCAGTACTGGAAATTAAGAATCTTCGCACATCATTTCGCATCAAAGATAATCACTATGCAGCCGTAGATGATGTTTCCTTAACGGTCCACGAGAATGAAGTACTTGCAATTGTTGGAGAATCTGGTTGCGGAAAAAGTGCGCTTGCATTATCCATAATGGGCCTTCATGACAAGAAAGTTGCGAAACTTGAAGGACAAATCAATTTTAGGGATCAAAACATTCTTAATCTATCTCCAGCAAAACTTAATAAAATACGAGGAAAAGATCTCGGAATGATTTTCCAAGACCCTATGACTGCGCTTAACCCACTTTCAACTGTTGGAGCACAAATCGTAGAGCCAATGAAGTATCATCTTAAATTGTCATCAGCGGACATGAAGAAGCGTACACTAGAGTTATTACGTCGTGTAGGAATAAAAAATGAAAATCGAATATTTTCGCAATATCCCCACGAACTATCTGGTGGAATGAGACAACGTGTTGTTATTGCAATTGCACTTGCTTGTGACCCCGTTTTACTAATTGCGGATGAGCCAACAACTGCTTTGGATGTAACAATTCAAGCACAAATTATGGATCTTATGAAAGAATTACAAACACAGATGAAATCAGGAATTGTTTTAATTACCCATGATCTTGGAGTTGTTGCCGAAATGGCCGACCGTGTTGCGGTAATGTACGCAGGGGAAGTTGTGGAATTGGCCGAAGTAAATGAGCTGTTTAGAAAACCCTTACATCCTTATACGCAATCATTATTTAGTTCAATTCCTTCGAATATAAAGGATAAAGGCAGACTTCATGTTATTGAAGGAATGGTACCTTCCTTGCAGGCGCTTGACCGTACCGGTTGTCGTTTTGCACCGAGAGTTCCTTGGATAGCTGAAAGTGAACATGAAGAAAATCCGAAGTTACATGAAGTAGAACCTGGGCATTTTGTACGCTGTACATGCTACAAGAACTTCCACTTCAGACCAGAAGAGTCGGAGGGGGATAATCATGTCATTGCTTAAAGTAAACAATCTAAAAGTTCATTTCCCGATTCGGGGTGGATTCTTTAAGACCGTAGTAGATCAAGTTAGGGCGGTTGATGGGATTAGTTTTGAGATTGAACCCGGCGAAACTTACGGACTTGTAGGAGAGTCAGGTTGTGGAAAAACAACTACTGGTAGAGCTGTTATTGGATTAAATAATATAACGGCTGGTGAAGTTGTGTTTGAAGGGACAGATCTTGCTCAATTGACAGGTAGAAAAAAACGTGCGCAATCACGTGATATTCAAATGATTTTTCAAGATCCCTACTCATCTCTAAATGTTAGAAAAAGAGTGTTAGATATTGTTGCTGAGCCTTTAAGAAACTATGAAAGAATGTCACCAAAAGAAGAATTGAAAAAAGTACAAGCGCTTATTGAACGTGTAGGATTAGGTCCTGAATCTGTCTATAAATATCCACACCAATTTTCAGGTGGACAGCGCCAAAGAATTGGAATTGCAAGAGCATTGACACTGAATCCTAAACTTATTATTGCAGATGAGCCCGTTTCGGCACTTGATGTGTCTGTACAAGCACAAGTACTTAACTTCATGCAAGATATTCAGAAGGAATTTAATCTTTCCTATCTATTTATTAGTCATGATTTAGGGGTTGTCCAGCATTTATGCAATCGGATAGGAATAATGTATAGAGGGCGTCTAGTTGAGGAAGGTACTGCTGACGAAATTTACAGCACTCCGAAACATTTATATACAAAGCGTCTTATCTCCGCTATTCCAGAAATGGATCCAGCAAAACGACTTGAAAAAACACATTTACGTCAAGCAATTGATGATGAATATCGGACAGATTACGATAACTATTTTGACGACGAGGGGAGATTATTCGACCTTAAGAAAATCTCAGATACCCACTCTGTCGCGATGCTTTAAAGGGGGACTATGAGAGAATGTTAATATTTATACTACGAAGAATACTAGTCATGATCCCGCAACTACTTCTCCTTAGTCTCGTTATTTTTGTGCTGGCGAAAGCAATGCCGGGCGATGCGGTTACGGGTGCCTTTATGGGGAATCCAGATGTAACGCCAGAACGGATGGAAGAAATCCGGGAAAAATATGGTTTAAACGATCCTTGGTACGAGCAATATGGAGCTTGGATTACAAAGTTTGTTAAAGGGGATATGGGCAAGTCTTACGTTCATAATCAGCCGGTGACACAACTGTTGGCCGGTAAACTTGGAAATACGGTACTCTTAGCTTTTTGTACGTTAATTGTAAGTTATTTAATTGCGGTACCGCTCGGCATCATAGCAGGTAGATGGACGGATTCGTGGTTTGATAAAATCATAGTTGGATATAATTACTTTTCAATTGCAACACCTATTTTTATTTTCGCACTTCTAATGTTGTTTTTCTTTAGTTTTCATTTGGATTGGTTTCCGTTTGGGAATAGTGTCGACATTAGATACGAGACTGGTAGTTGGGATTATTTTGTTAGTAAAGCCCAGCATCTTGTCTTACCGACATTATCAGGAGCAATCCTTGGGACAGCCGGAACGATTCAATATTTGAGAAACGACATAATTGATACAAAGCTCAAAGACTTTGTTAAAACTGCACGTGCTAAAGGTGTTCCCGAAGGAAGAGTTTATACAAGACATATTTTAAGGAATTCCTTATTGCCGATTGCGGCATTTCTAGGTTATGAAATTACATTACTTATTGCTGGTTCAGTATTTATAGAAACAATATTTGCTTACCCAGGACTCGGTCAATTATTTATTAATTCAATTGGTGGACGTGACTTTACTGTTGTAGCCGCACTTGTCATGATCTCTGGAGCGGCCGTAATTGTCGGGACGATGTTATCTGATATTATTTTGGGCATCGTTGATCCACGTATTCGAATTGATTGATAGAAAAATTGAGTGATTAGGAGGGTAATTTAATGAAAGCAGAAAGTGTAACCGATAAAAATACGTTAATTGCTGAAGCAAAAGCAAACAATCAATCGTTTGGAAAAACAGTATGGCGTGAAATAAAAAATGATAAAATGGCCCTCGGTGCACTTGTTGTATTCATCGTCATTTTACTTGCTGCTTATATTTCACCATTTTTCCTAGAAGTTAAACTAGTAACAAAGATTGATTTTCATAAAATATATTTACCACCATCTGCTGAGCATTGGCTCGGTACAGATAAAGGTGGAAGAGACATTTTTGGTCAACTTATGATTGGAGCCCGAAACTCAATTACAATCGGGGTAGTGATTACACTTATTGCAGGATTTCTTGGCTTGACAATTGGTTTAATATCGGGTTATTTTGGTGGAAAAGTCGACTTTGTGATCATGCGTATTCTAGACTTTTTAATGGTTCTTCCAACATTAATGATGATCATTGTTTTTGTTGCGATTGTGCCTAAGTTTAACGTATGGTCATTTATTGCAATCATGAGTGTGTTACTATGGTTTGGTAAAGCACGACTCATTCGTTCGAAAGCTTTATCTGAAAGGGAGCTTGACTATGTCAATGCTTCAAAGACGTTAGGAACTCCGAATTGGAAAATCATGTTTTTTGAAGTTTTCCCAAATTTAAGTTCTTTAGTCATTGTCAATATGACACTTACTTTGGCAAATAACATTGGAATCGAAACTGGCCTGACATTTCTAGGGTTTGGTTTGCCTGAAAGCACACCATCACTCGGGACATTGATCAGTTATGCTAGGACTCCTGATGTGATCCAAAATAAGTTGTGGGTATGGTTACCTGCATCATTGCTCATTTTAGTAATGATGTTGTGTATAAATTTTGTCGGTCAAGCGATTAAACGTGCGTCCGACGCAAGACAACGATTAGCCTAATAGGTTAATCACAAAAAAAGGGGAGGTAATACAATTGGCAAAGAAGCAACTTATGCTACTTGCAAGTCTCATGCTTATTTTAAGCTTATTCTTAGCGGCTTGTACGGGCAAAGACAAAGCAGATGAGAAAGAACCAGTAAAGACAGACGATAAAGAAAAAGAAACTGAGGTAGAAGAGGAAGAAGAAGAGGAACCAGCGGAAGAAGAAGCAGTAGGTATTAATTTCCCGTTGGATACAACTAACTCTGAAGCTGCACTTGAAGATGGAGAAATGGTTTATGCACTTGTTTCAACGGATCCATTTGAAGGAACACTTAACCGTGTATTCTATTCAGGTGCTCCCGATGCTGAGGTAATGCAGTTCTTTGATGAATCATTACTAGCAGTAGATGGCGACTATCTAATTACAAGTGATGGTGCAGCGTCTTACGAACTATCTGAAGACAATAAAACAATCACATTAACAATTAAAGACGGTGTGAACTGGCAAGATGGAGAGCCTGTAAAAGCATCAGATCTTCTATATGCTTATGAGCTTTTAGGTCACCCTGATTACACTGGAAACCGTTACACATTCACGATTTCCAACGTTGAGGGAATGCCCGCTTATCACGAAGGAACTGCAGATACGATTTCTGGTATTGAAGTTTCTGAAGATGAGAAATCAATTTCAATCACTTATGATGTAGCAACACCTTCAGTAATGTCAGGAATTTGGTCAGCTCCAGTTCCAAGACACTACATTGGTGATGTAACAACTGGTGAGGTTTCAATTGAAGACATTCTTGCTTCAAATAAAATTCGTACGGAGCCAATCGGTTTTGGTCCATACAAAGTTGCAAAAGTTGTTCCAGGAGAATCTGTTCTTTATGAAAGATATGATGGTTACTGGAGAGGAAAGCCTGCTCTTAAAACAGTTGTTCTAAAAGTAGTTGCTCCAGGTTCTGTTGTTGGCGCACTTGAAAAAGGTGAAATTGACCTTGCAAGCGTTCCGGTTGACCAATACGATGTATTGAAAGAAATTCAAAACATTGAACTATTAGGTCAAGTTGATACTGCTTACACATATGTCGGGTTTAAACTTGGTAAATGGGATGCAGACAAAAAAGAAAACGTAATGGATCCAGATGCTTTACTTGCTGACAAGCGTGTTCGTCAAGCAATGTGGCATGCAATGGATAACGAAGTAATCGGTGAGAAAATGTATCACGGTCTTCGTTTCCCGGCTACAACTTTAATTATCCCTGTGTTTGACAGCTTCCATGATGCTGACAACCCTGGACGTCCTTACGATCCAGAAAAAGCAAAAGCACTTCTTGACGAAGCTGGTTGGGTTGATGTTGACGGCGACGGAATCCGTGAAAATGCAAAAGGAGAACAAGTTGTTCTTAACTTCGCATCGATGGAAGGCGGCGACGTAGCTGAACCAATCGCTAACTGGTATATCCAAAACTGGGAAGACGTAGGTATTAAAGTTCAGTTGTTTGAAGGACGTCTACACGAATTTAACGCATTTTACGATTTAATAGAAAATGATGATCCAGGTGTTGACATCTATCAAGGTGCTTGGGGTACTGGTACAGATCCAGATCCAGAAGGACTTTATGGGAAAACAGCATCATACAACTTCTCTCGTTTCATAAGTGAGAAGAATGACGAATTATTAGCTGCTGGTACTTCTGAAGAAGCATTTGACTCAGAATACCGTAAAGGCATCTATAAAGAGTGGCAGGATTTGATGGTTGAAGAAGTTCCAGTTGCTCCAACTGTTTACCGTTACGAGTTGTTTGGTGTGAACAAGCGCCTCGTTAACTATACAATTGATGCAGCAAACTTAGAAAACAAATACCCATGGAAATGGGGAGTAAGCCAAGCGGATCCAGTTAAATAATTGGTGAAGCAGAGGCCGTCATTCGGGAAACCGAGTGGCGGCTTTTCTTTTTTAAGTAAATACCCTTTAAAGAGTCAGTTATTGTACGATTCAGTTGAATTTGATAAGATTAGGAGAACGTGTGATTGCAAATTACACACTACAAACAAGAGGGGGAAATAGTAATTGCGAATTAGACCAAAACGATTAAAGGCAGGAGACACGATTGGAATTATTGCACCTGCAAGTCCTCCAAAACTTGAAAACTTGGAGCGAGCACTTCTATTTTTGGATGAACTTGGGCTTAAATATAAAATTGGTGAGCATGTAGCAAAAAAAAATGGACATCTTGCTGGGACCGATAAAGAACGATTGGAAGATTTACATACAATGTTTGAAGACGAAGAAATAAAAGGAATTATCTGTGCTGGCGGTGGGTATGGGTCTGCAAGATTCGCGCAGCAAATCGACTTTCAATTAATGATGGAAAATCCGAAAATATTTTGGGGCTATAGTGACATCACCTACTTGCATACGGCTTTTGGAAACTTTTCTAATCTTGTTACTTTTCACGGACCGATGTTGGCTTCAGATATCGGTAGAGATTCATTCCAAGATTTATCTAAGAAAATGTTTCAACAACTATTTGAGCCAATGGAGCTGCATTACACGGAGGAAATTTCACCGCTCACTATCTTGGGGGGAGGCGATGCAACGGGTGAACTAGTAGGCGGCAATTTATCACTTTTAGCAAGTGGTATTGGAACAAAGTACGAAATTGATACAAAAGGAAAACTTCTTCTATTGGAAGATGTGGGAGAAGAACCATATCGTTTGGATGGAATGTTGAACCATTTAAAATTAGCGGGTAAGTTAAGTGATGCTGCTGGATTTGTAATTGGGGACTTCTCAAATGCGGATCCGAAAAACCCCAAGTTCTCATTGACGGCTGATGAAGTCATTGACCACTATATAGGACAAACAAATAAACCGGCCGTAAAGGGGTTTAAAATCGGTCATTGCCAACCTCATTTCGCTATACCACTTGGAGTGGGAGCTAAACTTGACGCTACTCAAAAAACGCTTACCGTTCTACCTGGCGTTGAATAAGTAATCATTTGCTTGCGATATAAATGACAGTGAGGAGAAATAGACATATGCAAATCATTGACTTACACTGTGATGACAGAAGGCGATGTCACTATTTCGGACTTGATTAAACATATTGACTACTTCTGTTCGTTAGGCGGTGTCAAAAACGTCAGTTTGGGTTCGGACTTTGACGGAATTGATGCAACTAGGCCAAAAGAGCAGTAAAGAATTCCTAGTACTAAAACATACCTTGAAATTGGGTATGTTTTTTTGTAACTTGTTACATGCTCTTTCTTGCCAAAACAAAATACGATTATTCTTGAAGGGTATATTAAGTATGGGAATCACGATTTACTTAGTTTGCCGTTAAATGAAATGCAAAAAAACACCTGGATGCATACCCTCATCAGTTCTCAGGAGGCATGATACAGCGTTTGGTCATTAAGATGGCTTGCAACCTGTAATCCGAAGGTACTCATTGCGGATGAGCGTACAACTGCACACGATGTAACCATACGACTCTAAATATTTGATTTAATGAAAGGTTCTCGTACGCCATCAGACCGTGCACTAGAAATAGTTGGGAGTGCAGTTAGATGAATGAAAGTGAAGACTTATTAGTCGTTAAAGATTTAAAGAAGCTTTTTAAAATAGACAGGCACAGTATGTTAAAAGCAGTAGACGGGGTTAGTTTCACTATAAAGAAAGGTGAAACACTTGGTCTTTTTGGTGAATCCGGTTGCGGAAAATCGACAGTATGCCAATGTAGAAATCTATTATTCGAACCTTTTTGAGCGACTTTTTTTATCATCCGAACAGATAGAATGACCATATTGCGTGTATACTACTAATAAGGTGAAAGTATTCAACCGAACCAAACTGTATATACATAAAGGAGAGAGATTCAGTGATAGAAAATAAACCAATGAGTGCGTCACGGACGATTCAAACAAAACTTGTGTTACCAGCTGATATCAATCATTTACAAACAATTTTCGGTGGACATGTACTTGCTTACATAGATGAAATTGCGGCAATTACTGCAATGAAACATTCTAATACAGCCGTTGTGACTGCTTCAATAGACTCGGTTGACTTTTTAAACTCAGCACGAGTAGGAGATGTCCTAGAACTCGAAGCAGTCGTTAGCTCAACAGGTCGTACTTCAATTGAAGTATTTGTTTCAGTTCATTCAATGAACTTATTAACGCGTGAAATTAAGCTAACGACTGAATCCTTTTTAACGATGGTAGCTATGGATGAAAACTCCAAACCAACACCAGTTCCGGGAATTTTTCCGGAAACTGAAAATGAAATCAGCTTATTCAAAACAGGCCCAGCGCGTCGAGAGCATCGAAAACAACGCGGTGAAATGAAACACTAACAGTGGAAGTTTGAAAAGTAGTTATGAAATGCGATAAAATCCATTAAGACCCGACTGTAATCCAGTACGGGTCTTTTCTCATCTCCGTTATTTTACCGAAAATGGTGCGGCTACTGTAATTTCGTGGAACGAATCACCTAGTGATAAAAAAGTTTTTGCCAGTCGATATTCTCCAGGGACTAATGTGACGCCGAGCATGTCAACTGAAAATAGTTGATGGGCTTCTTCACCGGGTGATAAAGTATTCCCAGTGTCAATAAACTCTTTGTTTTTAAAAAAGACAGCATCTGAATAAGTGATTAAGTACCAAAGACCGTCCATTTTAATTTCAATATGATAAAATTGGCCATATTGATAATCATTTGAACTATCGTTTCGTATATGTGTTTCAATCTGAATTGGTGTTTGTGTAAATGTATTTTCGATGAGCGTAAGAGATAATCCTGATTCGGATGCGTTCATTTCCTGGTCGGGTGTAGGATCTGGCAAAGTTGGTACCATCGCTTCTTTTCCGCAACCGGCGAGAAGTAAGATAAATATTAGAATTAGTAACTTTTTCATTTCACCACCTCCATCTTCAGTATAAACTACACACGGGTCTTCACCTTGATCTACATCATGATTAAAATATTTACTCTAGATTCTATTGAATAAGCGTAAACGTAGATTTGTTTGGGACTTTAACGACATAAGAAACTCTTATCATATTGCTGACGAACAATTGAATATGCTAATCCCCCAAACAAACGTATACTTAGGAAGGGGGGGCGGTGTGTAAATGGAATACATAGCTTTATACTTCATCGGAATGGTGGCGATGACGCTAGGCACACTTGCGGGCGGTGGGGGCTTAATTACGGTACCGGCAATGTTGCTAATGGGTTTCCCGATTCACTCGGTAATTGGAGCAGGGAAAATCTCAACGACAGTAAGTTCATTTACGACATTTTTGACAGTACTATTAAAAAAACAAATTACATTCAAGGAGTCCTTTTGGATTATTCCGGCTTCACTTACAGGTGGACTTGCGGGCGGTTTTATTGCAACAAGATTGACCGAGAGCACGATGTATACCGTGGCCATAATATTATTGATTTTCGCATTTTTCACTTCATACTTTTCAAAAGCAGACTTTTTGGGTGAGGAAGGTCTTCGGCCGACGAAAGTTGCAGTTCCAGGTCTGGTGGGGATTGGATTATATGATGGAATGTTTGGACCTGGTCAGGGGACATTGCTTTTATATTTGTTTAATCATTTACGCATTTCTTATATGAGAGCAATTGGTTTCGTTCGGCTCGCAACTTTTTCAAGCGGATTTGGAGCGGCGATTAGTTATATTGCTATGGGGAAAATAATTTGGCCAATTGCATTTGCCCTAATGGCAGGTTCCTTATCAGGAGCACAGATTGGCGTTCGAATCGCAGAGAAATTGAATCCGAAACACGTTAAGCTGTTGTTGCGCATCGTTACAATTGGACTGATTATCCAGCTTATTGTGAATAGCTTCTTTTGATGAATACCTCTTTCTAACATGGAAGGAGGTATTTTTGTGTTCAAAATAATTAAAATGCAAATACCATTGCATTTTAATTATAAACAGTGTACTATTTAACTAATACACTGGGGTGGATGGAGGTCAAAAGATGAAGCAATTGTATGGATTGGTGAAGAAAGAATTCACCTTAATGAAAGGTTGGCTTTATGGAACCTTACTGATTAGTATCATTTTAATGGCAATTGCAGGGATTGGTACATCGACGAGGTCCGTTGAATGGATTAATAATTCAATGATATTTGGTTTCGTCTTTTTGGTATTAATTTGTATTTATTTGTTTATACCAATGATCGTTTTATTGGAAAGTTTGAAGACGGAGTGGCAACGAGCGGATATATGGCTTCATTCACCAAGCACTATTTTTCAATTGTTTGGCTCGAAAGTACTTTTTGCTGGGTTTGTTGGATTGATAAATATGGTTACTTCAGTTGTTCTATTTCTGGTTTATGCAGGTATTTTCGGTTCGCCAGTGGTTGAGTTGTCTTTCAGTGACCTTATCGTTTTTATTGCTATTTTAGTGTATTCATTTTATACGATCTCTTTATTGATTATGTGTTTAGGCTTGTTTTTCAGGGTGCTTTATCACTTAATTAAGCCAACAATGAACAGCTTTGCAATGCCAATTCTCGTGCTTCTCTTTATCGTTTTAGCGTTGGCGAATGAAAAAGTGAAATCGATGGTTTTATATGAAAAGGTTACTACTTTGGGTCCAATTGGAGACCCATCGAAAGAACCTTTTTATATTGAAAGAGGTATGTTTTTTATAGGACCTACTGAACCGGTTATCTATTCGGGCGAGATATTATTAAGTCTCGTATATCTTGTGATTTTATTTGTGGTATCGGCTGTGCTATTTGAAAGGAAAGTGAGGTTATAGCATGGAAAAGACTTTGAAAAAAGGCAGTTGGAAAGGTTTGTTTCGGAAAGAATGGATGTTTTCAAAATGGGAAGTCTTGACGCTCATTCTATTAAATAGTGCAGTCGTAACCCTATTGCCTATTGGTATAAAAAATACCGTTGATATCCCGCAAGACTTTTCGGACGGCATGTCCATCTTTACAGGATTATGGCTTATGGTGCATATGTTTTTAGGGTTAAAACTATTATTCACCAGCTTGAAAGGTGAGATGAATCGGCCGGATGTATGGCTGCATTCTCCCGCGTCAATTTATCAAATTGTTGGAGTAAAGGCGTTGTTTGCTGTTTTTGTAAATGCGATTATGCTTTCTGTAGGCGGAGGATTGCTTGGTGTTTCATGGTACTTAAATGAAGCGAATCGAATTCTCTCATTGAAGGATGGGACGCTCGTTCTAATCAGTGTTCTCATTAAGGTCTTTTTAATATCAATCGTTGTCATGGTGACTGGTTATTTATTATTGTCTATCTATTACGTGGTGAGGTCGCGTTATAGGAATTTCACTGCACTCATTATATTGTTGCTGTTTTTTGTGGGTGCACTTCTGTTGGAGAAGGTTAGGATTCTAAATGTCTTTAGTGCACTTACAGAATTTGGCCCCGTCCGATTGACGAACGCCAAATTTTATGATGAAACGAATCATAATCTGTTTTCATTGCTTGTTCCAGATGGAGTTATCTTCACGATAGGCGGACTTTTTGTGTATGGTGGAATAACTGTGATTTTATTCATATTTGGTGCCGTGTTGCTCGAAAAGAAAGTGAGGTATTGACGATGGGCATCGATTTTCTTCCAGACAAACCAATTTACCAACAGCTCATCGAACGTATTACGGGGGATATTATTCGTGGCATGCTTAAGCCGGGTGAGAAATTGCCATCTGTGCGTGATTATGCTCTTGAAGTTGGCGTAAATGCGAACACGATGCAGCGAGTATATAAGGAGTTGGAGCAAATGGAAATCACCGAAACGAAAAGGGGGCAAGGTTCTTTCGTAACGGAAGATGTAAAAAAGATTGCTTTGCTTCGGGATGAAATGAAGGAACAACTTGTTCGATCGTTTATTCAAAATATTGAAGCGCTTGGCTTTACGACAGATGAAATGGTTGCTCATTTAACAGAACGGGGTGGGGAAAATGATTGAGTTAAATAATGTATCGAAAAAATATGGCGGTCAGCAAGCAATCATCGATGTGACGTTTACACTTCCAATAGGAAAAATTATCGGATTGGTTGGGGAGAATGGGAGTGGGAAGACGACGCTTCTAAAACTAGTCGCAGGTTTAACAACACCGGATTCGGGCACTGTACAATATGATGGGCGTCCAATTACGCGTAGAATAGCTTCGGAAATAGCATATATGCCGGATGCTGATTTGTTTTACCCGTATTTTACAGTTGGACAATTATTCGATTTTTATAAGTCGCAATTTGTTGATTTCGATTTAATTAAAGCGAAAGAAATTGCGCAGTTTTTAGATCTTAATCTGAATTCTAAAATAAAAAGCTTGTCGAAAGGGAACCGTGGACGAGTGAAAATTGCTGTGACGCTTGGTCGTGAAGCTACCTATTATTTGTTGGACGAACCGTTCTCCGGATTGGATCCGATGGTGCGTGATGACATTGCGAAGGGACTTATTCGCTATACGGATACGGAGAAGCAAACAATTCTACTGTCCACACATGAAATAAAAGAAGTGGAACCTTTGCTCGATGAAATCGTAGTCCTTAGAGGGGGACAAATTTTAGCACATCAAGCGGTGGATGAAATTAGAGAAGTACACGGGATGGATGCCACATCTTGGATGATCTCGTTATTTAGGAAAGGAAGTTGAGTATGCAAGCAGTTGTAGAACTAAAGAATTTATCGAAAACAATCGGGAAGAAAAAAATTATTGACGATCTAAATTTGTCGCTCTATCCGGGTCAAATCACGGGATTTCTTGGTCCGAACGGGGCAGGTAAAACGACAACAATCCGTATGATGGTTGGACTTATGAGCATTACAAGTGGAGATGTCCTAATTGAAGGTGTGTCGCTTTCGGATGATTTTGAAGGCGGACTATCAAAAATCGGCGTTATTGTAGAAAATCCGGAAATGTACAAGTTCATGACTGGTTATAAAAATTTAGTTCATTTTGCTCGCATGCATGAGGGTGTGACGAAAGAACGTATTGACGAAGTAATCAACCAAGTCGGCATGCAAAATAGGATAAAAGAGAAGGTTTCTACCTATTCACTTGGAATGCGACAAAGATTAGGGCTTGCACAAGCTTTGTTACATAGACCTAAATTTTTAATATTGGATGAGCCGACGAATGGACTGGACCCTGCAGGGATTCGCGAGTTTCGAATGTATTTGCGAAAAATTGCTGATGAAGAAGGCGTTTCTGTATTTGTTTCAAGTCATATGTTGTCGGAAATTGAGCTCATGTGTGACCGGATTGCAGTTATACAGAACGGTAAATTAATTGATATTAAAGAAGTGGCGGAGGTTCAAGAATCGCATTATTATATTGAAGCGATGCCTTTAGAAACTGCCAAAGATTTACTTCAGGCGAAAGGATTTACTGTGGAATCACATAAAGACGGATTTATAATTAATGCAGAAAAACTACAGATTCCTGGACTCATTCAGGAACTGACGACACTTGAACACCAAGTTTTTATTGTTCAGCCACATCGTAAAACGCTTGAAGATCAGTTTTTAGAAATGACGGGAGGTGGCCAGATTGCTGAAGCTCATACAAAATGAATGGATGAAGTTGTGGAGTAAAAAAGCAACTTGGACTATGGTCATCCTTTTGGCAGTTATGATTATTGGACTTTCCGGGCTTGGGAAGTTTATGGAAGGGCTTAATGATAATTCCGCTTGGACGGAGGATCTAAAAGTTGAGCTTAGCCAAGTAGAGAAAAAGCTTGAAGCAACGGACTTGGCGGAGGATAAAAAGGTGGAGCTCTTGCAGCAACGAGCTGAACTTCAGCAAAATATTTCCTTTAACGTTGAATACAACGTACCATCCACTAGGGAAAAAGCGATTTTAGATACGTCTGGAGTAATGTCACTCGTAATGCTTCTGATGATTATTGTGTCCGCGGGCATTGTTGCAACTGAGTTTTCAACAGGCACAATTAAGATGTTGTTATCCCGTCCGGTCAAACGATGGAAAATACTCACTTCAAAATATTTGACCGTTTTATTATTTGGTTTATTGCTCACTGTTGTGACGTATGTATTTAGCGTCATAAGTGCGTACATTTTTTACCCGGCTGCAGAAGGAAACTTTATTTTATTCAATAACTCGGAAATTGCAATCAGCGCAGTGTTCGGAGAATCCATTTACTTTGTATTGCTCTCTTTTGTGTACGTTTGTGTTATGGCGACTCTTGCGTTCATGATTGGCTCCGTTTTCCGTTCATCGAGTCTGGCAATTGGAGTATCGATATTCTTGTATTTCACGGGCACGATGATTGTTATGTTCCTACAGGATTTCGCAATTGCAAAATATCTTGTCTTCGCACACGGTTTGGATCAGTATGGAATGGGTTACAAAGTGTTGGAAAGCAACACGATGCCGTTTTCGATTGCCGTGCTTACCGCTTATGTAGTCGTTTTTCTGGTGATTAGTTATGCAACTTTCATGAAACGTGACATTACCGCTTAAAATAAGAAAAGGCTCTCCGCGTATGCGAGAGAGCTCTTTTTGTGTCGAATTATTTATGATTTGCGAATGTACGAACAAGACCAGCTACGTTACCTACAATAACAAATGCGAACAGTGTAAACATGATGTATAAAAACCACATGAAATACTCACTCCTTTTTCTCAGTAAATCCTATTTCCCATTATACCACCATCGCCGGTGCTGGGCAATGTTGTTACCGGTGAGATGTAGCGAGATTTGTTGCAAAACGAGTAGTTCGAAACTCCTCACTTGCAAGCAAAGCGGCGTGTAGTGCAAGGAAACTATTAGTCAGTGCAAGCAAACCCGTCAAAACAAATTTCGACGACTTTCTACGCACACAATTCGACTTTGTGACAACATAAGGAAACTCCAAAGAACCTGTGGTACGCTCAGCCTAGAGGTGAAAGTTGATGATTTTAAAAACGGAATCGACTCCGTATCATTTGTTTGGGCTGGAAGCACTCCAACGTCGTTTATCCCTAAGTCGTTCACTTGAAATCGATATCACGGGAAGATTAAGGATTGCCAATGCTGGGATCAATGGGGAAAGGGCGCTACAAGCTATTTTCAATAAATATAAGCTAACTTTCGAACATGCTATTTATCACGGATTGAATCTACAATCTACAGGGAAGTTTCAGATTGATAATTTGTTTTTATCCCATCAGGGAGCCTATATTTTTGAAGTGAAAAACATTCAAGGACGCATCAGTTTTTCGGAAAAGACAAATCAACTAATACGAACACTAGATAATGGTCAGGTGGATGCATTTGAATGTCCGTCTGTTCAATTAAGGCGCAATCATTATCTTCTCCAGGATTGGTTGCATGGAAGAAATTTGTCTATTCCCATTCATACCGCAGTTGTCTTTCCTAATCCTAGACAAATTATTGAAAACACCCGCCCCGACTTAAGAATTTTATTTCCAAACGAAGTCCCTTCTATGCTTCGTGAAAGTGAGTTGAATCCCCCAGT